>DAOLDN010000160.1:0-7659 GCA_035327385.1 Verrucomicrobiota bacterium
GACGCTGAGAACGCGGAGAGACGCAAAGAGATTCTTTGTTTTGAACGGATCACCGGACGGTGCGTTGTCGGCAACCTCTATTGCTCTGCGTTTCTCTGCGGACTTCGCGCCTCCGCGTTGATCCCATCCGGCTTTAACAGCGTTTGTTCGGCTAAAAGACGAAGTTTGCGGCGCTCTGACGGGACGCCGCCACGATTCAGGGGGCGACGTTGAAATAGCCCGAGCGCGCTTGCCGCGTCGCCTTCGTTCGTGGTTTAATTCGTCGCCAACAAATGAAACATCTTCCCTCACTGCTCGATCTAAAAAAGATCAAGGTCCTTCCACTGGCCAGGCGACGCAGCTTGAGCGACGTCAACAAGATCCTCGTTGACCCGGCGAAACCGCCACAGCCTCTGTCCCCTGGATTGGGAATGATTCTCGACGATTGCTCGCGGAAGATCTCTGCCGCAAGGGAACGCGGAGCGAGCGTCATTTTATTTTACGGAGCGCACCTCGTTAAGAACGGGGCGCATCGCATCGTCAACGCACTTGTCGAAAACGGCTGGATCACACACCTCGCCACCAATGGCGCTGGCACCATCCACGACTGGGAACTGGCGTTTCTCGGTCGCACGGAGGAAAGCGTCCGCGACAACGTCGCTACGGGCACATTCGGCACGTGGGACGAGACCGGGCGCAACATTCACATCGCACTGATGGTCGGCGCGACGCGCGGCGAAGGCTTCGGCCAGAGCCTCGGACGATTCATCGAGGAGGATGGCACGACACTGCCTGAGCCTGCGACGCTTGAGGCCGAACTGCGAAATGCGCCGGCTCATCCGCTGTCGCCCGCGCGAGCGGAATTATTGCGGGCCATGACTGCGAACCATTTGCCAGCGGGCCGCATCAATGTCGAACATCCACACAAAAAACACTCGCTGCTGGCGAACGCATTTCGTTGCGGAGTTCCATTCACCGTTCATCCCGGCATCGGCTACGACATCATCGCCAATCATCCCATGTTTCGCGGCGCGGTCATCGGTCGTGCGGCGGACATTGATTTTCGATTGCTCGGCGGCTCAATTGAGAAACTGGACGGTGGTGTGGTGTTGAGCGTCGGTTCGGCCATCATGGCGCCGCAGGTGTTCGAGAAAAGCATCAGTTGCGTTAACAACCTGCGATTGCAGGCGGGACGGAACATCGTCCAGGATCACACGATTTACGTGGTGGACATCCAGGATGGCGGCGGCTGGGACTGGACCAAGGGCGAGCCTCCAAAAAACAATCCGGCCTACTATCTGCGTTTCTGCAAAAGCTACGCCCGAATGGGCGGCACGATGAACTACGCGCAGTGCGACAACGTGACTTTTTTGCATAATTTGCTTTGTTCGTTGAACCAATCAGGGTCACGCGGGTAAAGCCCGAAGCCAAAAGACAAGAGTGGCCACAACAAATCAGATTGACTCCGGGTGACTATTCGGACACATGATATTTAGTCGAAGGCAAGACAGTCATAATCCAACTACATCAAGTGAACAAACTTTTTGCCAGCATTCAATGGCGACTCAAGGAAAGCCGACTACGCCGTCAACCAAATCTGCGCGGTTCGTCATTGTACCCGCCGGGACATTACCATTCACCGGCACTCGACATCGAAAGCCTGCCTCCAGATGCGACGAGCATGCCGTATGACGGTCCGGAAGAGTGGGAACACATCAATCTGCGGCTGAACGAGCAGCGCGCTTATTATGAAGATTTGCTTGAGAAATTTCCACTGCCTCCGTTTCCGGCGAGGGCGGGCGAGAACTACCGATATTTCAAGGACAATGAGTGGTTTTGTCCGGCAGACGCTTTTACGCTTTCGGGTATCGTTCGTCGCGAACGACCGGCACGTATTGTGGAAGTGGGATCTGGATTCTCCTCAGCTGTGGTCCTTGATACGCTTGGAAACGACCCGCAATCCACGAAGTTGACATTCGTCGAGCCGCACCCGGAAAGGCTCTACTCATTGCTTTCCCCAGCCGATAAACAAGAAGCCAACATTCTTGTGAAAAAGGTCCAGGACGTGCCCCTTGCCACCTACGATGCACTTGAAGCTCAAGATATCTTGTTCATTGACTCCTCGCACGTTGCCAAGCTCGGGAGTGATGTCGCATTTGTCCTGCTAAGAATTCTTCCCCGGTTGAAGCCGGGCGTCATAGTGCATTTTCACGACATCTTTTATCCCAGTTCCTACCCGATTGAGTGGATTCGAGAGGGTCGGGCGTGGAACGAAACCACTTTTCTGAAAGCGTTTCTGGTTCAGAACAACCATTTTGAAATCATGGCGTTCAATCCATATGCTGCCTGCATGTTTCCCGAGATCTTTAGAGGACGATTCGACGACTTTCTAGCGAACCCAGGCGGGAGTATCTGGCTGCGAAAGATCGCTTGATCTTGGTTGCATGAAGATTTGATTGGAGCTTGCAGAGTGACTGGAGGTCGAGCCCATTCATGCACAAAAGGGATGGTCTTGATTCGAAGGATCTGGTTTCCGATCACGATTCTTCCGCCAGCGCCCGGTTCATTCGCCCGATGACTTCGTCCAGTTCCGTCGTGCTGCCAAACCCGATCACCACCGCATCCACAAAGCCGCACGTCATCACGTAGCGGATGGATTTCTCGCGATCCTCCGGATTCCTGAAATCGCCGTTGCCGATGATTTTCATGCCGATGACGCCGCGTCCCTGTTCGTGCATGGCTTTGATCTCCTTCATCGCGGCCGGCACGTCGCCGGGTTCGGACCAGTCGCCGGTTTCGCCGTCCACGTGACGGCCTTGTGGATTCACGCGGGCCAGTTGCACGTCCACCCATTGCACTCCGGTGGCCGCGCGCAACGGCGGCAATCCGTGACACGAAACGCCCTTGAGCCGGATTATCTTCTTTTCTTTCGCCTCGGAGAAGGCGTCCATCATGGGCTTCAATTTCTCCGGCCAGTCGCCCTCTGTCGTGCAATGGATCAGCAGGCTGTCAATGTAGTCGGTGTCCAGTTCCTTGCGATAGCGGTCGAGAACGGCCAGCGGATTCTCCAGGTACTCCGGTCTGTCCCACGGCATCTTGGTCTGGATGAAAAGTTTTTCGCGCGGCAATCCCTTGATGGCCTTGGCGACAAACTCGTGCGTGCGGTAATTCTGCGCTGTGTCAATATAGGTAATGCCCTGATCGTAGGCGTAACGGACAAAACGATTGAATTCCTCCTGTCCGAGACGCTTTTGGACCGCGCCGTTGTTGCTGCCGGTCCCAATGCCAAGGCGCGAGATACGAACGCCAGTCTTGCCCAGCAACACCTGATCGGCGGCCGTTCTCTTGATCGCAGGCTCACCGATGGCGAGATGCGGCGCTGCCAGCGCGGCACCGACCGCAATCAACGATTTCTGGAGAAACTTCCGACGTGTGAAATTGCGGTCGCTCGCCGCAGTTGGTCGCTGGCTGGTTTTCATGTTCCGACTGTAGCACCAAGCCAAGCGCGGTCAACAGCCCAGTGGTCGCGTCGCGGATGAAAAAGCTCTGTCACCTTGCCGGTGTCGGGGTCAACGCCGGTCAGGTTCGTTCCTTTGTGGAGATTACATTCCGGGCAAGCCAGCGCGAGATTGTCGGTGTCAACCGCAGCCTCACTTCTATTTGAGGAGCGGGAACACAACACAGGAATTGCGCGGTCAAGACCAAGCTGATTTCATCAAAGTACGTTTCAAATAATCCCCGCCAGTTCCTGCAGGGTGCGCCAGTTGTCGAGGCGTTCTTGTTTGGCGCGGATCAACGTCTCGCTCGGGTTGCCGTCCTTGTCGAAGTGTTTGGCGAAACGGCCTTCGGTGCGCGCGAAGCGGATGAAGTCATAGACTTCGTTCGTCTTTGGTTCGATGAAGAAATCCGTTTTCTCGGATGGATTGCCCTGGAGGCTGAGGCGCTGGGCGATCTTGTCGCCTTTGCGCGGATCGTAGATCAACACCGGGAACGTGCGCGTGTCCACGGCGAGTTTGCTTTGTTGCATCGCCATGTTGTCGCCCACGCCGTGTTCGGGCTGGCACGTCGTGTAAACACTCACCACCGCCGGGCCGTCGTATTCGTTGGCGGCCATGATGGATTTGTAGAAGTGATTGCTCATCGCGCAACTGGTCTGCGCCACGAACGTGTTCGGGTGCATCATGCAGATGTTCGCGAGTTCCTTGCGTCGCTCGATCTTGCCGGGGATGACCTTGCCGTGAACACTGAACTTCGTGTTCTGACCCATGTAACTCGCGGTCGAGGATTGCCCGCCGGTGTTGGAATAAACCTGCGTGTCGAGCACGAGCACCTTGATGTTCATGCCGCTGGCCAACATGCGGCTCAGGCTTTGGAAACCAATGTCGAGCATCGCGCCGTCACCGCCGATGACCCAGAGTTTTTTGTCGTGCCAGCCCATTTGATCCCAACGCGCCCGGATGCCCATCGCGTCGGCCGGCGCGTTCTCAAACAGTGAATTCGTCCACGGCACGAGATAGGGATTGTAAGGATACGTCGAGGCATAAACCGTCGAGCAACCGGTCGAGTTGACGATGCCGATGTTTTCCTTGCCGTAAGCAAAGCCCGTCGCGGCGAGCATCATGCGAAGCGCCGTGCCTTCGCCGCAACCCATGCACGAACCCGCGCCACCGACATAGAGCAACGACCGTTCGGCGAGCATCATGTCCACGAGCATGCGCTCGTTGATGAACTTCTTCGGCGTCTCGGGCATCTTCGTGTAGAAATTCCACGTCCGCTGATAGCGCTTCAACGTGCGGTCGTCCTTCTTGAGCATCGTGAGCGCGTCGTGATCGCCGCAGGCGTCCACACATTCCGCGCAGCCCTTGCACTTGGTCGGGTCAATGAAGATGCCGAAGTAACCCGGCTCGTCGCCCTTCTTTTCATAGACGTTCCAGAACTTGGTCGTCTTGCCGAATTGCTTGCGATAATGCTCGCGCTCGGCTTCGTCGGAGATTTTGGCGAGTTCTTCTTCGAGCTTCGCCTTGGGCACGACCTTGCCGAGGATGGCGGTGTCTGGGCATTCGGTGACGCACGCCATGCACGCGACGCAATTCTCGCTGTTGAGCAGCGGAATCTCGGGTGCGATGTAGGAAAAATCGCGCAGGATGCCCGTGCCGGCGGGGATGAACGAGCGCAACGTGGAATTGTCCGCGGGCAATTCCAGTTCGGCGCTACCGTCGTTGTACGCGCCGACGATGCGCTCGTTGAAATCGGCGACGTTGAGGACGTCATCGGTGATGGGGACCTGGTTGACGCGATTGGGCGCAGCAGCGGGGGCGGTTAAAGTTTCAGACATAAATTTGTGATTGGTTAAATGGTTAAGGCGTTGAAACGAGAAGATTGTGATTTGGCTCGCCCTCACCCCGGCCCTCTCCCCCGGGGAGAGGGAGGAGCGATTGGACGTCACGGGTTATTTGGGAATCGGAATGTCTGTCGCTGCTGATTGACTTACAGGGGAAAGTGTTTGCGATGCGTTCAGATGATCCAATGCGAGAATCCTCGGAGCGTGGGGCGCACGAACGTCGTGAGGCTTTCGCAACGCAGGAAGCGGTCGAGCGTTTCCCCCTCTCCCCGGGGGAGAGGGCCGGGGTGAGGGCGGTCGTCAAACCATTCTTCTCAAATCGCCCACAGCGACCTAATCTACCGCCATGCCCGACACCGAACGCGCCCGCGCTCTGCGCAAGAAACCGACTTGGGTTGAAAAGCTCATGTGGAGTTGGTTGCGAGACCGGCGCTTCAGTGCCTACAAATTCCGTCGCAGCTTTCCGATTGGGAAATACTTCCTCGATTTCTACTGCCGCGAGGCAAGCCTTTCGATTGAACTGGATGGCGGGCAACACGGGTTTCCCAAGCAGCAGGCGCATGACGCCACGCGGACCAAGTTTCTCGCTTCGATGGGCATCAAGGAGATTCGTTTCTGGAACTGGCAACTGCGGCGGGAGAAGCAATACGTCCGCGATGTGATTTTCAACGCGTTGCAAGCGCGTGCGCCGCATCCGCTGCCGGCTTACACGCGGACGGGGATTGTGGGGGAAAAGAAGAGTTAGGTTAACGCTCGCCCTCACCCTGGCCCTCTCCCCCGGGGAGAGGGAACAGCTATCGGCGCTCGCTGAAAGTTCGGATGGCCCTCGTGCTATCTCCGCCTTCTTCGAATTCGCTCCAAAGCGCACGGCAAACTGAGCGCGTCCGAATTCATCGGCGACGGCGGAATGATTCTCCCTCTCCTGGGGGAGAGGGCCGGGGTGAGGGCGGGCGTGAACACAAACTAGCTCCCGGTGGGCGGACGCGCTGCGGCTCGCAGAGCCGCGCTCCGACGAAGCCGCGACGGCAACGCGAGGGGCGCGCTCGGCGGCGGGGGCTTCGGGGTGGGTGGGCATAAATCAACTCTTCTCCGTCTTTGAAATCAAAGCTTTCATCAAGATCGTTGCTGCATCGAGCACATCTCCAGCGAGCGCGTCTCTTGAAAGCGCTTCCATCGGGCCTTGGCCGAAACACAATCCTCCCGGTGTCAGGAATGATAGTCGAGCTTGACCTCGTGGCGGTGCTGACGGGCGTTGGCCTTCCCAAGGGCCAATGTTCGCAACTACCTGACGCGACTCGACAAAAAATGCGTCAATTTTGGAGTTGAGCGAATCATCTGGATGATCCCAAACAACTCCAGCTCCAGAGTAATTGTAATAACGCGCAGAGTAGTCTGAGTACGCTGCGAGCAAATCCAAACCTTCCGGCATAGCAACCTCAACCACCACTCCTAGCAACAACTTCGCGGTTTCGGGTGGTGGCTTCTGTCCGTTCTGCCTGAGAAAATTCCAAGCCTGCAAATAATGGCGTGGCTCAAGACCGGGATGTTCCAGTATTTCTCGCCAGCAAACGACGGCAGCTTCCGTGCGGCCATCTGCGATGTCGGTTCGGGCCTGAACAAATTTTTCCCATGGAAATTCTTCGGCAGTTTTTGAATCAGAAGGCCATTTCTCAAGCGGCATGTCGCCAAACAAAGTTTCCCGAATAGGATTCGGCGCAGATGACTGCTTCAACTTTCCAAGTATTGATCCGATTAAACCCATGCTGTGCCTAGTTCATGCGTTGCTGAAATCCATTACTTCGCAAACACCACTTCCTCGCTCGCTTTCGCCTTTGGCGCAGCCGGGGCGGAAATGATGCTCCACGGGATTTCCATCACGCTCTTCAAACCTTCGCGCACGCACTTCAGGTTTTCCTGCACGACGGTTTCGCCGCGTTTGCCGAAATACTTGCGAATGTATTTTTCCACCGCGCCCAACACCTGTTCGTCGCTCATGCCCGAGCGCGATGCAAACGGCGTCACCTTGATGAAGATGCCCACGAGGCAGACGCCTTGCATGCGTTGCTGGAGGTCGGCTTCGGTCGCGATCTCTTTCGCGATCTTCACGGTGTCGAGGTAGAAGACTTTGAGTCGTTTGTTGCGGATGAGCTTCTGGCCGTAAGCGGGGATGTGATCCCAGACGCGTTGCGGGTCGGTCTCCGGGCTTTGGATAAAGACGCTGCCTTCGTCGGCAATACCGTCGAGCGGATTGCCGAGATTGAAGGCGTTCACGTCGTTGAGCGGGATGAATTCCACGTGCGCCAGTTCGCTGTGCGTGCGGATGTGTTTCTCCGCGACGG
>DAOLDN010000161.1:0-7644 GCA_035327385.1 Verrucomicrobiota bacterium
GCGGCAGCGGCGCTGACGTTCATCGTCAAAGCTCCACGGCAGGTCGCCGGTTGAGTCAATGGTGGCTGACCTCTGTTGGAGGGCCACCGCAGGCCAAGACGCTGTCGCGCGGCACTGAGACCTGTGTTAAACGCGATGCGTCTTGGAGTGCCCGTCCTCCGCAGTAGCTGCTACGGAGGATGGACGCCAGTCCTCTGGGCTATTGGGGTGTGGGGTAAACATGGCAAAGGGTTTTAGGGAAACGGAATCAATTCATGGGAACGGGATTTGGGGCACACGGCGGTGGAAAAAGCGGGCTGTTGTTCAGCGCGCTGGCGATGCTGTCGTTTTCCGTCAACATCTGCTGTTCTCAAGGGTGGCAAATCGCCTCCAATCTGACACTCAAAGCCGATCTCGCTGTCAGGGAAACCTTCGACAGCAACGTCTATCTTCAGGACCACGACCCTTCGCCGACGGTTACGAACGCTGCGCGACCGTTCCGCGAGTCCATGGTCACGTCCGTCATGCCTCGCCTTGCGCTGGAATACAAACCGTCCTCGCAATTCAACGCTCTCGTCAGTTACTCGCCCGAGGCTGTCTTCTATCATTCCGAATCCTCTGAAAATCACGTCACACACCGCGGCTTGTTGAACTTCAACGGCACGGACAACGGCGTTGCCTGGGACCAGCCGAACAGTTTCACGTGGATTGACGGCGAGGACAAATGTCTCTTCTTCGGAGCGCCCGGCGGTGCGCCCGCCCTGGGCGGCATTCCCACTCGCGACCGTCGTGACGCGTTCATTTATCGGGGCGGATTCCGCGCCACCATTCCGTTGGGCGAATGGTTTGTCCGCCCTGTTGCCAGCGCCTATGTCCATGAGTTTTTCACTGAACAACTCAACAGCCGCCTGCCTCAGTATCGCGGTTATGAAAACTACGTGGACCGCAGCGACGTGAACGGCGGCCTGGACATCGGACACAACATCGCGCCTGCCACCCGCATTTTTGCGGGTTATCGGTACGGTTATCAGAACGAAGGTGAACTGATCACGGAACCAGGCATTGAATACGACAACGAATATCATCGCGTGCTCTTTGGCATCGAGGGACAGCCGTGGCGCTGGATGAAGCTGAACATCGCGCTGGGCCCCGAGTTTCATCATTCCACGGCCACCACCGCCACGAACTTCGACGGCAACTACTCCGTGCTTTACGTGGACGCGTCGGTCACGCTGATGCCGACGCAGAAGGACAGCGTCACGCTGGCGATAAAGCAATTCACCCAGACGGCGTTTGCCAGTTGCTCTGTCTATGAGGACACCACCTACGACATCGTCTGGAAACACACGTTTGACTCGCAATGGAGCGCAGGGGCGGGCTTCCGCGCCTACAACGGCGACTGGCTCCACCCCGTTAGGCGCAACGACTGGCTCTACACCGTCAGCGCGGTCGTTTCCCGCTCCATCAACAAACACCTGTCCTGTGAAGTCTCCTATCTCTACGACTGGGCCGACAGTCTTGTGTCAAACACCTCAGGCCGCGAATACACGCGCCATCTCGCATCAGTGGCGTTGAAAGGCTCGTTTTGAACCAGGTCGCGTTGGAGCGGAGTGCGGCAGTGCCGTTTTCTTCTCTTTGTTGAACTGGAAACCTCCGTCGCTCACAGGCAGAATGTGGCCGTCATGCGCACCATTTACTGCGATTACAACGCCACAACACCCCTTGACCCGGCGGTGCGCGACGCCATGCTGCCCTTCCTGTCAGAAGCCTGGGGTAATCCATCCAGCATCCATCACGTCGGTCGAAGGGTTCGTGCGTCATTGGACGAAGCCCGAGAACGCGCATCCGTCGTTCTGCGCTGCAAACCCAGCGAAGTCATCTTCACCAGCGGAGGCACGGAGAGCAACAATCTGGCCGTGTTTGGCACGGCGCGTCTGCAGAAATCGAGGGGTCGCCATATCATTTCCTCGACCATTGAGCACCATGCGGTGCTGCATTGTCTGGATTATCTGCGCAAGAATGAGGGTTTCGATGTGACTTTGCTGCCCGTGAACCGTGAAGGAATCGTGTCCGTGGATTCCCTAAAAGCCGCCATACGTCCCGACACCATTCTCGTCTCCATCATGTCGGCAAACAACGAGGTCGGAAGCCTGCAACCCGTCTCGGAACTGGGCGCTGTTTGCAGGGAACGTGGTGTTTTGTTCCACACGGACGCGGTGCAATGGTTTGGTAAAGAGCCGTTCTCAGGAGTGGATCAGTTCAACGCCGACCTTGTGTCCGTCTGTGCCCACAAGTTTCACGGCCCAAAGGGCGCTGGTTTGCTCTATATCCGTTCTCCACTGCATCCAGAACCCATGTTGTTCGGAGGAGCGCACGAAAACGAAAGACGCGCAGGCTCAGAAAACGTGGCAGGCATAGTGGGCCTCGCCGAGGCAATGGAAAAGTTCATACAGACTCCAGTTTTCAACAGTAAGAAGATGCTTTCTTTGACTGAACCGCTGATTGAGGGTCTGCGAAAGGTTCGTGGCATCGAAGTCATTGGTTCAAGCGAGGCGCGACTGGAGAACACGGTCGCGTTTGTCGTTGAAAACACAGATAGCGTCGCATTGCTGGCCGGACTTGATCTGGAGGGGATTTGCGCTTCCGGAGGATCGGCATGTTCTGCCGGCTCGTTAGAACCGTCGCACGTTGTCAGAGCGATGGGCTATGGCGACAAACTGGCGCGCGCGCTGATTCGCATGTCCTTTGGAAGGGAAAACAACAGGGAGGAAATTGGCATGATTCTCCATGTGGTCCCGGATGTCGTGCGGCGGTCCATCACCCCTGAACAACCCTGCCAGCAGGATTGAAATGAGTTGTGAACAGATTGTTGAAACTGTGGATAAAGGGCGGGTTGCTGGTTTTGTTTGTGGGTTGTTTGTGAGCAATTTCAAGTTGCTGTTGTTGTGATACTCTGGCAAAACAAGGCCGCCCTTGAATTTTCACATTATTCACAGGGCTTAATAATAAGACTGTTTTGGTGAAAGAAATCATCTATTAACCGCCAATGAACCTCACCATCGCGAAGGAACAACTCATGAACGGATTGCAGGCCGTTCAAAACGTCGTCAGCACCCGGACAACGCTGCCGATCCTCTCCAACGTTCTGTTGCGAGCGGAGGGCGAACGCCTGGAGTTCACCGCTACAGACTTGGATGTCACCATTTCATGCAGTGTCGAGGCAAAGGTCAAAAAGGGCGGGGCAACGACCATTCCAGTAAAGAAACTCTTTGGAATCGTGCGTGAACTCGGCGGCGGCGAAGTGGAGTTGGAGGTGGATGAGAAGAACATTTGCAGCATCCAGTCAGGCGCGTCCTATTACAAAATCCATGGGCTTGCCGCAGAGGAATTTCCTCCGATGGCTAATTTCAAAGACGACAAGAAAGTCCTCATTCCACAGGAAAAGCTCCGTGGAATGATCAAGAAAACATCCTTCGCCATCTCAACGGATGAAGCCCGGTATGTTCTCAACGGAATCTTCTTCAGCCTGAAAGAGCACAAGATGACGATGGTGGCCACGGACGGGAGACGCCTGGCGATGGTGGACGAGGAAGTGGACGTTTCAGAGAAAAGCCAGGGTGAATTCATTGTTCCTGCAAAAACAGTGACCGAACTCAACCGTTTGCTTCAGGAAAAGGGCGAGGTTGAAATCAAGTTCACCGATAATCAGGCCGCGTTCACTCTCAAGGAGGAAAAAGGCCAGTCCGTCCTGATCGTCACAAAACTCATTGAGGGCAATTATCCCAACTACAAACAGGTCATCCCAAACGAAACCAAGGAACGCATCGCACTGCCTCGCGAAGAATTTCTCCATGCCCTGCGGCGCGCCGAAATCATGACCAGTGAAAAGGCGAACTCCGTCAAACTTTCATTCGGCAAAAACAATCTCGCCATTACTGCCAACACCCCGGAAGTCGGCGAAGCCCGCGAAAGCATCGCAGTCAATTACAAGGGCAAGGACATCGCCATTGCGTTCAATCCAAGGTATCTGATTGACCCATTGAACGCGCTCTCCAACGACGAAATTTTCTTCGAGTTGATTGACGAACTCAGCCCAGGCGTGGTCAAAATCAACGGACCATTCCTTTACGTCGTGATGCCCATGCGACTGAGCTGAAATGTGGGAAGAATTAAGAAAGGCCGCCTCTAAAAAGGCGGCCTTTTTCGTCGGAAAACGGAGGATGTTCAACGTTCACATTCCCATGATCTGATAGCCGCCGTCCACGTAAATGACCTGGCCAGTGATAGCGGCTGCGCCATCACTGGCGAGGAATGTTCCCGTCGCTCCCAGTTCGTCCGGCAGACACGTGCGCTTCAGAGGTGCGTGCGCTTCGTAGTGCTTGATCATTTCCATGAAACCGGAAATGCCGCGTGCGGCCAGTGTGTTCACCGGACCTGCGCTGATGCAGTTGACACGGATTTTCTTCGGGCCGAGATCGTAGGCCAGATAACGAGTGCTGGCTTCCAGCGCGGCCTTGGCAACGCCCATCACATTGTAGTGAGGAACGACTTTCTCAGCGCCGTAGTAGCTCATCGCCACAATGCTGCCGCCATCGGTCATCAACGGCGCTGCGGCGCGTGACAAAGCCACCAGTGAATAGGCGCTCACGTCATGCGCCACACGGAACGCTTCGCGGCTGGTGTTCACAAATTCGCCTTCCAGTGCGTCCTTCGGCGCAAACGCGACCGAATGAAGCATCAGGTGCAGTTTTCCGAACTTCTGCCCGATTTCAGCGAAAACGCGCGCGATGTCCTCGTCCTTGGTCACGTCGCAGGGCATGATCAGCGTGTCCGGGCCGAACGTGCCTGCGAGTTCCTCCACGTTGTCCTTGAGCCGTTCGCCCTGGTAAGTGAACGCCAGCTTTGCGCCTTCTTTGGCCCAGGCTTGGGCGATGGCCCAGGCGATGGAGCGTTTGTTGGCGACGCCGAAGACGATACCGAGTTTTCCTGCGAGTAATGACATGGTCGTGATGGGTTGAGTCGTTATTGCGTCACGGGTTGAACCACCGGCGTGAACGCGCCTCAAGAATGAACGCGACGCCGTGGGTTATCAAGTTTTCGTCTTGCGCCAGATGGCCAGCAATCCTCCCAGACCGCACACCAGCAGCACGCTGACGGCGATGACGCCGTTGGTGGTGTGTTGTGGAAAAAACTGGAGCGAAGCCGCGCCCACAGCCGGCCCGGCGAAATTCCCCAGTCCAATCGCCGCTTCGTGAATGCCGCCGTGTTCACCCTTCGTGTCACCAATGTCCATCGAGTAGAACAACGATGAGTAGTAGATCAATCCCAGCGCACCGCCGAAGAAAATCTGCGCCACCACGATCGTTGCCAGACCCGGGGCGGAGAGGATCAGAACAAAAGTTACGATGAGCGCCACAAAGGAGGACAGCAGGCAGCGGAACCTGTAATGCCACCCGGGCCACAACCACAGACCCACGAAAGCGCCCACCCTCGCAAAACACCATACCGAACAACAAAAACCCGCCAGTGTCGTGGACAATTCGAGTCGCTGCGCCACACCCGGCATTACCGCGACCAGCGTGTTGGATGCAATGTAGGAAAAGGGATTCGCCAGCCACGCCATCCGCAGAAAACCTCTTGCGCGCGCCGGCGCGGGTGCGTGTGGCCTGTGCGGTTGTTCCAGCGGCGCAGAATGTGGGGACGCGGCCTGTGGTGATTCGCGGTGCAGATAAAAAGTCAGACTCAGTTGAAGCATCTGGATGGAGGCCGGCACGAGGAACAGGCTTCGCATTCCCAGTTTCCCCAGCACACCGCCGCCGATGAAGTAGGCGACTGCGCCCGTGACAGCCCAGACGATGTTATAGACTCCCACGTTGTGTTGAAGGCCATCGTAGGATTCGCCCTCGGCCATCAGAGCCTCCAGCGGTGCCCAGGTGAAGCACATTCCCAACGTGGTCAAAAACATCAGGGCGACGACCCCTGTTGCCGAATGCTGCAACGCTGCACTGGCGAGCGTGCCGCAAATCATAAGACAGAAGCCCAGTTTCAGCGCGGTGAAACATCCCTTGCGCTGCGCCAGCCGGCCGCCCATCAATGATCCCGCCACACAAATCAATCCTCCGGCGGCGGCCACCAACAGATTGGCCTTGTCGCCAAAACCGAACCGCGCGTGAGTGAAAAAATAAAAGTAAAAGAAATAGAACGTCACCGCGAAGGAATTCAAGCCTTCGAGGATGAAAACGCCCAGATTAATGCGGCGGGGATACATCTGTCCTGCGACGCAGCGTTCCGTCGCTGCCGACACATTGTCAAAACCGGACACAAAGCGCCAGCCCGTCCATCACCCGTTCAACGTACCGCATCGTGGATGCTCTTTCTGCCGCACCAGTGGAGGTTTTTCCTTTCCATTTGCGTCCAACTGCGGTCATCTGCGGCGGAAAATGAAAGCCGTAATTCTCGCCGCAGGCAAAGGCACGCGCATGAAGGAACTCACCAATGAAGTTCCCAAACCCATGCTGTGCGTGCAGGGCAAACCCATCCTCGAACACATCATCACCGGGTTGATTTCCGCCGGTGTGCGGGAGTTTTTCATCGTCACAGGCTGGCGTGCGGAGGTGATTGAAGGTTTTTTCGGCGACGGATCAAAGTGGAACGTGAAGATCGCCTACGGGCGTCAGGTGGTTCAGGACGGCACGGGCAAAGCGCCGGAACCGGCGAAAGACTTCGTTGGCAACTCGCCGTTCATCCTGACTTATGGCGACATTCTCGTGAAACCGGAGACGTATCAGCAGATGGTGAAGCGGTTTGGCGAGGCGAACTTTGGCGGAGTCGTCACCGTCACCGGCAGCGAAGACGTGACCAAGGGCGGCTTGTTTTTCTTCGACGACAGGTTTTGCCTGAAGCATCTCGTGGAGAAACCGTCAGCAGCGCAGTTGGACGAGTTGCGCAACCAGGGATGGCTCAAATCCGGGGCGACCGCGTGGTATAACGCCGGCATCTACATCTTCAAACCCGTGATATTCGACTTTACCGCTCGCCTTCAAAAATCCCCGCGTGACGAATACGAATTGACCGACGCCATCAGCGCGTTCATCGCCGCGGGCCAGACGCTGGCCGGTCTGCAAATCCAGGGTCGCTGGGTGGACGTTCGCGACCCGGAAGTGCTGGCATCGCTTCAATCCTGACGGCGACCTTGGTTCTCAGCCAGCTCACGGCGCACGTAGTCATGGATGGAGCTGGAGCGGCTCAAGTATTCTGTAGCCGCCTCAAACCGGGAAGGAGCGCGGGCTTCAGCCTGCCTCAACGTGGATTTGCAAGTGGACGATGAAGCGGCGTGAACGCCGCGCCGCGGCCACAGTTATTTTGAAACCGCTCTAATGCTTTCAGGCGGGCTTATCGCATATTCTAACTTGTTGCTGTCAACAAATGACCGTTCTTTGGCAATGCCCGTGTAGTGGCCCGGTGGCCGCGCCGATAGGGTTCATTGTGACAATTGTGGAACCGACTAGGGAAACAAACACGGCCGCCGTGGAGACTGCGGCGCAGGTTGAATCGCCGGACAAGAAGCGTGTTCCGGTGCGACAGACGGCGTTCGGATATCCCCGCGACTTCTCGGAGAACCGATACGTTTACACGGTGGTTTCGCCTCGCGCCCACGGGCTGTCC
>DAOLDN010000162.1:0-7625 GCA_035327385.1 Verrucomicrobiota bacterium
GGTTGGGCAGTTCAAGCTCCAGCCTGCTCCGCGTCACACGGCGCTCTCAGAACACTCTGAAACGTGAACTCCAACGGGTTGACCGCAGTGCCGGTCGCACGGTCACATTCTATCGCGGCGCGTGCCTTGACTTGATTTTACGGCGTCGTTACCGTGGCGGCCATGAATCGTCGGTCCGCGTTTTACATTCTGGTCATTGCGATCGTGGCATTGCTGCCGTTTCGTTCGCCCGCGCCGCTGGTGTACGTTCCGGGCGAGGGCTGGACCTATGAACCCGTGGGCGCTGAGGGCCGTTGGAAACGGTCGCGCGCCAAGGACCAGTTGGATGTGGCGGAGCAGGCGTTCGACGCGAAGGATTACAGTCTGGCGTTGAAGGCGTCGCGCCACCTGGTGCGCAACTGGCCATTGTCCGACTACGCGCCGGAGGGCCAGTATCTTGTGGGCCGTTGTTACGAGGCCAAGCACAAGGACGAAAAAGCGTTCAAGGAATATCAGGTCGCCCTCCACAAGTATCCCCGCAACGACAAGCTTGAGGACGTTCAATTGCGCCAGTTTGAAATCGCCAACCGTTTCCTCGGAGGCCAGTGGTTCAAGTTGTGGAACACCATTCCGCTGTATCCTTCCATGAGCCGCACGGCGGGATTGTTCGAGCAGATCGTGGAGAGCGGGCCTTACAGCGCGGTCGGTCCGCAAGCGCAGTTGCACGTGGGCGAGGCCCGGGAAAAAGGCAAGGACTACACCGGCGCGGTCAAAGCCTACGAACGCGCCGCAGACCGTTACAGTGACCGCCCTGAGATTGCCGCCGAAGCCATTTATCGCGCGGGCATGGCGTGGAACAAACAGGCCAAGACCGCCGAATACGACCAGGGCGCCGCAGGCCAGGCCATCGCGACGCTGACGGACTTCATGGTCATTTATCCGGACGACAAACGCATGCCGGACGTCGAAAAAACCGTCGGCTCGTTGAGGGCCGAACAGGCACGCGGCAGTTTCGAGATCGCCAGGTTTTACGAGAAGCGCAAGAAGTGGAACGGCGCTCTGATCTATTACAACGAGGTCCTGTTGCGCGACCCGGATTCGCCGCTGGCACCGGAAGCGCGCACGCGCATCGAGGCCATCAAGAAGCGCATCGAGGACGCCTCCCAATGACATGCGCTCCATTTCTCTCCTGTTGATCTGCGGCCTGGCTTTCGCGCTTTGCGGTTGCGCGGGCTACAAGCTCGGCCCCACCGGCGGAAACGTCGCCGGCGAAAAATCCGTCCAGATCGTTCCCTTCACCAACAACACGCTCGAACCGCGCACCGGCGACGCACTCACCGAGGCCATGCGCAAGCTGATCCAGCGCGACGGCACCTTCCGTCTGGCCACGCACGAGCCCGGAGACATCGTCGTCACCGGAGCCATCACCGCCTACACGCGCGTTGAGGAAACCCTGTCGCCCACCGACGCCGCCACGGCCGATAATTATCGCATTACGATGACAGCACACGTGGTCGCCCGCGACCGCGTTTCGGACAAGGTTGTTTTCGACCAGTCTGTGACCGGGGCGACGCTTGTGACTGTGGGCAGTGACCTTCAAAGCGCCGAACGTCAGGCGTTGCCGTTGGTGGCGGAGAATCTGGCAAGGAACATCACCGCGTTGCTCGTGGACGGGAGTTGGTGAAAGAGGCGGGAATCGGAGCGGATTAATTTTGGGGTTGGTGGTATCGAGAAGGAAGAGAATCGCAGTCGCGAGAAAAAGCGGTGGAGGGCCACCGCACTCCAAGACGCTGACGCGCGGCACGGTGAACTGCATTGAACGCGAAGCGTCCCGGAGTGCGCCAGTCCTCTGGCGTTTTCGACCACCCAAGACTTCAAAGCGGCAGAGGGCTGCCGCAGTCCAAGACCTCGCGGAATTTTCCAACGGGCTTTCAGAATTCGGCCACACTTTTAACTGAACCGCTCCAATCGCTGCGACCGCGGACCGGTCGCGCTCCGCGACAGCAACGGTTTTCGGAATTTTGCGGAAATTGGCTTGCGAAATTTTCCACACAGTCCATAACAAGAGCGCTCTTTGAAAGCGGCGGACGTTGCTCCGCCATTTGGATGCGGTCAAACGCTGGGAACGCCGTGAGAATCGGCGACGGTTGCGCCACTGTATCGGATTACAATCTCCCAAAGGCCACTGTCGGTTTCGGTCATCGAAGCCGTCGGGAAGGCGGGAGTGAGGTTTGAAATCCGGAGTCAGGATACCGGTTTGACTGCACTCGTCCGGGATGTTTAGTGGATGGGAAATAGTGGATGGTGGATGGACTCGAGACCGCTGCGCGGCTGTCTGTCAACTATCAACCATCCACCTTCAACTGCTCCCAACTTCTCCGCAAAGAGAAGGATGAGGCCAGACCTGTTGAACTGTTTTCTTCAGGATTTGCTGAATGCCTTCATTTTCCGATTTGCGGAAGATGAAGGCGTTTTTGTTTATCGAAAGCGAGCTTCCCCTTCCGCACTGGTCTCTCAACCCAAAACGATCCCCCCTTCACCGGGCGGGAACCATTGAAAGATCAGTGCATGAAAATGAATCGTCTGTTGTCGCCGGCGCTCGCCGGTTTGTTCGCCGTCTCCGCAATCGTCACCAACGCCACCACCATCACGCAGGATTTCGCCGCCGACCCCGCGCAATCCGGCTGGCAGATGTCCGGTGACGCCAACGCGTTTGTCTGGGATTCCACCAACCAGAACCTCCGCGTCACGTGGGATTCGTCAAAGACGAACAGTTACTTTTACCACCCGCTCGGATTGACCATCTGCCGGTATGACGATTTCCAGATCGAGTTCGACCTGAACCTGGACGATTGCGTCAGCGGCAACGAACCCGGCAAGACCGGCCCGATGCAGATCGCCATCGGCCTGATGAATTTCGCCGGCGCGACCGATCCCGGCTTCGGACGCGGCATCTATGGCAGCGCTCCGAACATCGCGGAGTTCAATTATTTTCCATCGGGCGTCTATGATTTTGGCGGACCATTTCCCGTCGAAGCCACAACAACGCCAGCCTTCATCTCCAGTGAAGGATTCTCGTATGCGCCGACGTTCTTCGCGCCTTCTTACATCTTTGAACTGCCCACAAACCAGGTCGTCCGCGTCTCGATGAAGTTCACCGCAAAAAACCAGTCGCTCGCGATGACGGTCACGACCAACGGTCAGGTGCTGTTCCAGCCGCCGAACGTTGACCTGTCCGACTCCGGCAACAGCGGCTTCACGGAGACGGACGATTTCATCGTGGACACATTCGCCATCAAGAGCTACAGCAGCGTGGGCAACGACTACGATTCCGTGCTGGCCCATGGGACTGTGGACAACATTTATGTTCACATTCCGCCGGTGCAGGATATGACCGGCGCCTTAAGCAATGGAATCTGGCAGACGCAATTCCGCAGCCGCACCAACTGGACCTATACCCTGGAACGCTCGACAAATTTCGTCTCCTGGGATGAAGTCGCCGCAACGGTTTCCGGCAACGGAACGAATCTGCCGTTGAACGATTTGAATCCGCCGCAGGACAATGCGTTCTATCGCGTGCGCGCCTGGCAGCCATGAACTCACGCGCTGAACAGTCCGCGGTCGGGGCCGCCGCATGCCCGTTGTGCGGCAGGCCCAACGACTGCCGGCTCTGCACCACGGCAGCCTACAAAGGCCCGTGCTGGTGCGAATCGGTTTCAATCCCTGAAGAACTGCTCGCCCGCGTGCCCGCTGAACTACGCAACAAAGCCTGCATCTGCCGCGAATGCGTCATGGAATTTCATCGCGCCAGGGAGCGGGAAAACGTCGGGCCGAGACTTCGGCCCGGCGACTTCTATTTCGACAACGGCCTGATGGTGTTCACCGGGGTGTATCATTTGCGCCGCGGCTGGTGTTGCGACAGCGGCTGCCGCCATTGTCCGTATCGCCAGGCGCGACGACCGTCCTGCGACACGGATTGCGCGGCTGAGAAATCCGAATGACGAATGTCGAATGACGAAAACGATCCGAAATCCCAATGATGACGCGGCGCAGACCGCTGCGCTTCGTCATTCGTCATTCGTCATTCCGCGCAGCGGTCGCGGTTTCACGCTGATCGAACTGCTCGTGGTCATCGCCATTGTCGCGATTCTCGCGGCGTTGCTGTTGCCGACGTTGTCGCGGAGCAAGGCATCGGCACAGCGTGTCAAATGCGCGAGCAATCTGCATCAACTCGGCATCGCGTCGCATCTGTATTGGGACGACAACGGCGGCGGTTGTTTTCGCTACAACCTCGGCGCGATCAACGGCGGGCAACTCTACTGGTTCGGCTGGCTGGGCGCTGGCGCGGAGGGACAGCGCCCGTTCGACGCCACGCAAGGCGCGCTGTATCCGTATTTGCAGGGTCGCGGCGTGGAACTGTGTCCGTCGCTGCATTACGCTCCGGGCCGGTTCAAGTTCAAGGCCACGGGCGCGGCCTACGGTTACGGCTACAACATCTACCTTTCATCACCCACTAATCTGCCGCCGGTGACCGTGGGGCGCATCAAACGACCCACGGAAACCGCGCTGCTCGCAGATGCCGCACAGATCAACGACTTTCAAGCGCCCGCTTCACGCAACAATCCTATGCTCGAGGAATGGTATTATCTCGACACGAACACCAGTTATCCCAACGGCCATTTCCGCCACATGCAACGAGCCAACGTCGTCTTCAGCGACGGCCATGTGGACGTGGAAAGGCCACTCGAAGGTTCAGTGGACCGGCGGTTGCCACGCGAGTTTGTCGGCAGATACAGGCCGGAGATTCTTCAACTACAGTGACGGCGTCACGCGCCGATCTGTTTCTTGATGGAGTCGCAGATGGTTTTGCTCCATTTCTCCAAAACGGCCGGATCGCGGCCTTCCACCAGCAGTCGCGCCTTGGGTTCGGTGCCGCTGTAGCGCAGCAACAAACGTCCGCCCTGAGATTGAAGTTCCTTCTCCGCGTCGGCCACGAGCTTTGAAACGCCGTCCAGTTGGTCGAACGGTTTTTTGTCGAGCACCTTTACGTTGGTGACAAGTTGCGGGAATCGGGTCCAGCACTTCGCGAGCTTCGACAAGGGTTCGGCGGCGGATTTCATGATGCGCAGGATTTGCAGCGCGGCCACGAGCCCGTCGCCTGTGGTGCCGTAGTCGCCAAAGATCAAATGGCCGCTTTGCTCGCCGCCAAAGTTGAATCCGCCTCGCAGCATCTCGTCAATGACGTGCTTGTCGCCGACGGGCGTGCGCAGCATCGTGCCGCCGGCGGCCTTGATGGCGGCCTCCAGACCGGCATTGCTCATCACGGTGGATACGAGCGTTTTTTTCGCCAGCGAACCTTCCTTGAGCATTTCGAGCGAGGCAATAGCCATGATGTCGTCGCCGTCAATCAACGTTCCCGACTCATCGCAAAGCAGCACGCGGTCGGCATCACCGTCGTGCGCGATGCCCACGTCCGCCTGATGCTCCAGGACTTTTTGACAGAGCATCTCCGGATACATCGAGCCGCAATCCTTGTTGATGTTTTTTCCGTCCGGCTGATTGCCATAGACGACTACCTCCGCCCCCAGTTCGCGCAGCACGCAAGGCGTGGCTTTGTAGGCCGCGCCGTTGCCGCAATCGGCCACCACGCGCAGTCCGTCGAGCGTCATCCCGCGCGGCAATCCGGATTTGGCAAATTCAATGTAGCGGCCCAGCGCGTCGTCAATGCGAACGGCCTTGCCGATTTCCTCTGCGGTGGGCCGGATGTTCTCGATGTCGCCGCTGAACACGAGATCTTCGATTTGAGCCTCGATTTTGTCGTCGAGTTTGTAGCCGTCCGCGCGGAAGAATTTGATTCCGTTGTCGGCGTAGGGATTGTGCGACGCCGTGATGACGATGCCTGCGTCCGCCCGCAAACTGCGAGTGACGTAGGCCACGCCGGGAGTCGGCAACGGGCCAATGAACAAGACGTCCACGCCCATGGAAAGGATGCCGGAGGAAATCGCGTTCTCGAGCATGTAACCGGACAGGCGTGTGTCCTTGCCGATGACGATCTTGTGGCGTCCGAGGCCGCGCGCGCGGGATTCGAGGTTTTTGAAAACGTGCGCCGCGGCGCGTCCCAGTTTGAGGGCTGTCTCCGCCGTGACGGGTTCGATGTTGGCCGTGCCGCGAACGCCGTCCGTACCGAAAATTTTCTTCGCTTTGCTCATTCTATTCTTCCCGATTCAGTTTCTGTGGATCGCTCACGATTGTGTCGAGGGGCTGCTTGCGAAAGGACTTCTGAACGCGGGCCGCCCGGGCCGTTGATTGGAGCTTAACGTGACGAGCGGGGACGGCAAGGGCACAATCGCGGCAATCCTCACTTCGGCGGCGGTTTGTTGACCCGATGCTGTTTCAGTTCGGCGTAGATGGATTGTGCGAGGCCCGACTTGGCGAAGCCGACAATCTTGGTTCCTTTGACTCCAAAAAACTTTTCGATGTCGGCTTCGGAATAACATTGCACCACAGGGTAGTGGGCGAAGTCCTCAAGGATTTGCGAGCGGCTGTTTGGGGAAAGGTCCGTGGTGATGAGCACGAAATGCAACCGGCCCTTGCTCCTGTGCAGCGTGTCGCGCCCCACGATGAGGCATCGCGATTTAATGACGAACGGGAACAGGCGTTCCACGGACTTCGGAGATGGGCTGTCGGGCGCGTCTTGCACCGGCTGAGTGTGTGGCAGTCGTTGGCCGGTGGCAACTGGTCCGTTTGCTGGAAAGTCCGCCGGGGCGCGACCGGTGCGAGCGCATCGGGCGTCAAGCCCGTGCGCGGTCACAAGCCGCCCGTGTGGCAGTCGTTGCACGCGCCTTCCATGTCTTCGAGCGGGTGTTTGAATTTCTGGCCTTGCGGCGCGAGCATCAACATTTCCTCGCCCTGACCCTGGGCCAGAATGGTGTGGCAGGAGTTGCAGTCGTTGGCCTTGATGGTTTGTTTGCCGTCGGGGGTGCGGTGGCCGTCGTCATGGCAACGGAAGCAACCGGGCCAGTCCTTGTGGCCGATGTTGTTGGGGTAGGCGGCCCAACTGGCTTTCATTTCCGGGAAGAAATTGTCCTTGTAAATCTGTTGGACCGCGTCAATGGCGGCGCGAACGCGCGAGTCACCGGGATAGGACAACGCCAGGGAGGTGGCGATGTTTTGAAGCGCCTCGGTTTCGGTGGCGTATTCTTGTGTCAGTAACGCGACGGCGTTGGATTTGACGTAGGGCAGGTCGCGGGAAATTTTGCCAAGATGAAGCGCGAGGTTGACGGCGTCGTTGGGTGATTCGTAGGTGTGCGCGGGACGGTTGTGGCAGTCCATGCAATCCATGGTGCGCAGCTCGGCAACTTTGATTTCGTTGGTGAAACCGCGGGCGCGGTATTCGGTGGCAACGCCCTGAGGGTTGGTCACGCGCACGTAGGGAATGGTCTGTCGTGAGGCGTCCTTGGCCCAATACTCGATCTTGTTGTCCTGGCTGACGTGCCAGTGAATGCCACCGACGGGGCCGCGTTTGGGATCGGAACCGCCCACCTTCATCGTCATGCGCACCGAGAACGGCGTGTTGGTTTCGTCCGTGAGAAAATAATTGTAGGTGCGGTCCAGGTCGCCGACGAATTTCTGCGGCCAGTGGCATT
>DAOLDN010000163.1:0-7601 GCA_035327385.1 Verrucomicrobiota bacterium
CCCCATGGACCAGATCATGACTTCAGCCGCGAGGTCATAAAAGCCGCTGCCGTCGTTCACGAGACCGAAAAAACCCGTGTTGGCTGTTTGTTGAGACACGGCTGATCGCGCGTAAAACGCGTCGCGGCATTTGCCGTCGTAGTTCAAATCCATTGTGATGATGTAGGGATTGTCCCACGGATCGCGAAATTGAAAATCTACGGTGCTGACGCCGGCCTGCGGGCCGCTGACCTGACGTCCGTCGAAGAATATTTGTCGTTGCGGATTCTTGCTGTGGCCGGTGTTCGACCAGCGGTCCACGGCCATCAAGACGCCGATGACAGAGGTGTTGGTGGTGACATAGGACGAGCCGGTGGGCACGGGACTGATGGCAGGCCCGGTGTAGCCAAACGTGCCATCGGTGACGCCGTCACTCGCCGCCGGAAACCGGCTGTAAACATCCTCGTATTTCTTGATGGCCCCCGCGAGACCCTGCATCTCCAGTTTGGCGCGAGCCACGAGAGCGCGCTTTTTCGCCGCGCTCAACGCCGGCAACAGCATGCCCGCTAGGATTCCGATGATGGCGATGACCACGAGCAGTTCGATGAGGGTGAAGCCGCGGCGCGAGCGGTGGAGAATGGTCTGTGAATTTTTCATAAGTTTGAAGGTGCTGATGTGTGGCAGCGGGGAACCGGAAAGCAACGCGGGGTTTGGAACGAACAACGCCGGACGCATGCAGATCTGCCCGTCACTGGACCTCTGGACATTCGCAGCCCACGCCGAGTCCGACCAACGGATCGGAAGGTTTTGCGTGTGGCCATTGGAATGTTTTTTCATCGCGTCAAAAACGTCCGGGTTACAAAACGATGGGTGTCGCGCTCCAGTTGCAGATGCGGTTGGTCTTTCCCCGCAGAATGATGTCCACCCACAGGTCGAAGGATTCGGGATTATTGGTGGGGTTGGACGAATTGTAATGCCAGGGTGTCAATCGCCTGCCCTCCGGGCTGAGAATTTCGTTCAAGCCATCCATCGGCAACCCGATGAAATAAACGGTCACACCGTTGTAGTTGGTGCCGAGGAACTGGCTGTTCTTGAGCGTGGAAAAGAAATCGCGGACTTCGAGCTGTTTGAGCGCCTCCGGATTTACGTTCTCGGTGAGGGAGGTGTTCACAAAGCCGTCCACGCCGAACGCCGCCTGCACGGTCGCCTGCGGAAGCTGATCAATGCCCTTGAGCCGCACGAACGTCCTCGGAGGATTTCGTTGTTGGAAATAAGTCCCGGTCAGTTCGTAAAACAACTGCGGGCGGGCGTAGTTGTTGGGATTGTCCGGCGGGAAATGTCCCCGCGCCGCCTTGTAGGAGTCAATGGCCGTGTCCAACTGCGCCATTTCCGTCATGGCCCGGTTGATGCGCTGCTTGAGCAACGCGCCCGCCGCCAGCGGGATCATCAGCGCCGCGAGAACAGCGATGATGGCGATGACCACCAGCAGTTCGATGAGCGTGAACGCCCGGATTTTGCGGAACAGGTTTTCTTTGATCGTTTTCATCTGCAAATCGTTTCTATCTCTCGCGCAGTTCATCTTCCATCCGCTCGCTCAACCATTGCTTGATCATGCTCTGATAATTCAAGTATCGCGCGCGGGCCAGCCGTTTGATGCGCGCCAGCATCCGGGGGTCTATGCGCAACGTGATGGTCACGGACTCGGAAATCTCGCTGGCCGCCGCGACCGCCGATTCCATCAAACGCAGGTCGGGCCTGTTCTCCGACCAGAATTCGGCCTCGGCTTCCTCGCTGTCGAAGATCGGCACATCTTCCCAACTGGCTATGGAGCGCATCATCAGACAACGTGTTGTTTGTTTTCACTTTGACAACGTCTGTTCCATCTTTCGCTGGTAAAAGAATCGTTCTTCCGGCTGGAACGGCCTCGCGTGGATGACCCGGAACTGTTTTCCGTTCGTCCGATATACGCTGAAAATGCCCATTCCACCGGCAGACATCCCCAAATTGAAATACCGGGATTGAACTGAAAACCGGTTCGAGTCCGGCAACAGGCGAATGGCAAACGGGTCTTCAAATGACTCTTCTATCTCTCTCTGCGTCAAAGAACTGTGCAATTCAAAGGGCGGATTGTTCCAATCGAACTCCATGTTGAGTTAATTGTCAGTGTTGTGCCCATGCTTCTCTGCATCGTTTCACGGTGTCTTTACATTGTATTTACGCGCAGCCCCGGCGGCTGTCAATGGCAGTTTTTGGAGTTGATCGAAAAAAAAGGCCGCCGACTTGGGAATCAGCGGCCTTTTGGAATCATCTTAAAGCAGGGTTATTCGCCGCCGCCGCCAGTATCGCCGACGCGATTCATCAGTTCGATGAGCGGGAGGAACATCGCGATGACGATGCTGCCGACGATGACGGCCAGAAAGATGATCATGATGGGTTCGAGCAACGATGTCATGGCGGAGACGGCGTTGTCCACCTCTTCATCGTAGTTGTCGGCAATCTTGAGCAACATTTCAGGCAGCGCGCCGGTCTGTTCACCAACGTCCACCATGCTGATGACCATGGGCGGGAAAACGCCGGAGGCTTCCAGCGGTGCGGTGATGGTTTCGCCCTCCTTGACGCTGTCGTGGACTGCGGCGACGGCGTTGGCGACGATGACGTTGCCTGCGGTTTCCTTGACGATGTTCAGCGCCTGCAAGATGGGCACACCGCTGCTGACCAAGGTACCCAAGGTGCGGGTGAAGCGGGCGATGGCAACCTTGCTGATCACCGGTCCGATGGCGGGCATCTTGAGTTTCATTTTGTCGAAAATCTTTCGACCCAGCGTCGTCTTTGTGGAAAGCCACACTAGAAACACCACAGTCCCCACGCAGAGCATGGTCGCCAGGAAGTTGTCTTTGACCGTGTCGCTGATGCCCAGGACCAGCCGTGTGAAGGCGGGCAGTTGTTCGCCGGACAACATGCCCTCGAACACTTCTTTGAACTTGGGAACGACCTTCACGAGCAGGATGGCCAGAATGCCGACGGCGACAACGAGAACGGCGATGGGATAGAACATGGCGGCGATGACCTTGCCCTTGATCTTCTGCGCCTTTTCCATGAACTCGGAAAGGCGGTTGAGGACGACTTCGAGCACGCCGCCCAGTTCGCCGGCCTTGACCATGTTGACGAACAGCTTGTTGAAGACTTTGGGATGCTGCGCCAGCGCTTCGGAGAACGTGCTGCCACCCTCGATGGACAACGCAAGTTCGCCGATGATGCCCTTGAGAGTCGGGTGGCGTTCCTGCTTTTCCAGCACGCGCAATCCGCGCAGCAATGGGAGACCCGCGTCCACCAGCGTCGCCAACTGACGGGTGAAAGTCGTCAGCACTTTGGATTTCACGCGACCGCTGAGGCCGGGAATCTTGATGTTGAGGTTGATATCGCCCTTTTTCTTGGGCTTGGCCCCGGCGGCGGGTTTGGCACCGCCTTTCGCCTTCTTGTCGGGCTTGGCCTTGTCCAGTTCGACGATTTTGGTGGGGAACAGGCCCATTTCCTTCACGCGCCCGATGGCTTCGTTCTGCGTGGCGACTTCGATGGTGCCCTTCTGTTCCTTCCCCACTTTGTCCATTGCTACGTAACTGAACTTCGGCATAAACGGCCTTTCAATCAGGTGTATTTGACGACTTCTTCGATTGTGGTTTCCGCCTCGAAGATGCTGCGCAAACCGTCTTCGCGCAAGGTGACCATGCCCATTTCGACGGCCTTTTGTCGCAACACCACGGTGGGCGCGCGCTCGGTGATCAACAGGCGGATGGCGTCGTTGACGATGAGCAATTCGTAAATGCCTTTGCGGCCCTTGTAACCGGTGTCGTTGCAGGTCGAACAGCCGCGGCCATAGTAAAACACCTTGTCGCCCAGATCGTGAGGCGAGAGATTCAGCAGCTCCAGTTGCGATTCCGTGGGCTCGAACGGCGTGCAACATTCCTTGCAAACCTTGCGCACGAGGCGCTGGCCCAGAACACCCATGAGCGTGGACGAAATCAGGAACGGCTCGACGCCCATGTCAATCAAACGGGTCACGGCACCGGGAGCGTCGTTGGTGTGCAGCGTGCTCAAGACAAGGTGACCGGTCAGCGACGCCTGAATGGCGATCTGCGCCGTCTCAAGGTCGCGAACTTCACCGACCATGATCACGTCCGGGTCCTGGCGCAGGAACGAGCGCAATGCCTTGCCGAACGTCAATCCCAACCCTTCATTGACCGCCACCTGCATGATGCCCTCGATGTCGAATTCAACGGGGTCCTCAGCCGTGAGCAGTTTGGAGTCAATCGTGTTGACCCGCCGCAGGCAGGAATAGAGTGTCGTGGTCTTGCCGCAACCGGTCGGTCCGGTGACGACGAAAATGCCGTTGGGCCGCTGAATGACTTCGCAGACGTATTCGTGGACGTATTTCGGGAACCCGAGCGATTCCAACTCCAGATTCACGGCTGATTTGTCCAGAATACGCAACACGACCGATTCGCCGAACTGCGTGGGCAGACAGGAAACGCGAAGGTCAATCATGCGACCGCCGACGTTGACGTTGATGCGTCCGTCCTGGGGGAGTCGTCGTTCGGAAATGTTGAGGTTCGCCATGACCTTGATGCGCGAAACGACGGGCAACGCCAGGTGTTTGGGCGGCGGTGCCATTTCATACAACGCACCGTCCACACGGTAGCGGATGCGGAACTCGTCCTCGAACGGCTCAAAGTGAATGTCGCTCGCCCGGTCTTGCACGGCCTGCTGTAGTACGAGACTGACGAATTTGACGATGGGTGCCTCGTTCGCGAGTCCGGCGACCGCCGCCGCGTCGTCCTCCTCCACCGATGCCGCCTCGCGGGCGATGTCTTCGTCCGCCCCAAGCTCTTTGAGCAGTGCGGAAACGTCACCGGTTTCCTGGCCGTAATATTTCTCGATGGCCTTCTCGATGTCCTTGGGATCGGCCACGACCACCTGGAGGTCCTTTTTGACTACGAATCCCACTTCGTCCACCTGGCCCGGGTCCAGAGGATCGGCGAATGCGACGCGGACGGTTCCGTTGGAAACCTCCACCGGCAGGCAATTGTACATCCGCGCCGTGTTGGCCGGGATGGTGCGGATGAGTTCGGCGGGAAACTCGCGGTCGCTGATGGAAACGACCTCCGTGCCCAGGTGCGCGGCCATGATCTGGAGGATGGAATCGGCGTCCAGCACGCCCGTGTCCTGCAAGACCTGGAAGACGGGCAGTCCGCTGCGCCTGGCCTCGGCGGCCACCTCTTCATACTGCAAATCGTCAATCAGGCCTTGTTCCTTGATCAACGCGAGCAGCGGACTTGAGATTTCTTCAGCCATACTTTCAACAACAGTCTATCGCAATTTCACCCTTCCTTGGGCTTGTCATCACCCTCACCACTGATGGCCTGGGCCAGTTCCAGTTCCTGGAGTTTCTGCTGGATCGTCACCGGGTCCTGGGCCTTGGTGATGACTTCCTCGCGGGCGATCATTCCCGCCATGTATTTTTCGATCAGAAAACTGTCAAGGGTGACCATGCCGTATTTGGCGCCCGTCTGGATGTCCGACTGGATGCGGAAGGTCTTGTTGTCGCGGATGAGCGCGGCGATGGACGGGGTGTTGATCATGATCTCGAAGACGGCCACGCGACCGGGCTTGTCAATTCGCGGGATGAGCAGTTGCGAGATGACGGCCACCATGACGGTCGAGAGCTGGATGCGCACCATTTCCTGCTGGTTGGTGGGGAAGGCGTTTGTGATACGGTCAATGGTCTTGGCCGCGCCCGTGGTGTGCAGCGTTCCGAAAACCAAGTGGCCGGTTTCGGCGGCGGTGATGGCGGCCTCGATGGTTTCCAAGTCGCGCATTTCACCGACGAGAATGCAGTCCGGGTCCTGACGCAACGCACGGCGCAGCGCCTCGGCGAAATTGGGCACGTCCACATGCACCTCGCGCTGCGTAACGAGCGACTTCTTGTGCTTGTGATAATACTCGATGGGGTCTTCGATTGTGATGATGTGGGCCTCGTCGCGCTCCTCGTTGATGATGTTGATCATCGAGGCGAGTGTCGTCGTCTTGCCGGAGCCGGTGGGGCCGGTGACGAGGACGAGTCCGCGTGGTTTGTAAAGGAGTTCCTTGACCGATGGCGGGATGCCGATCTGCTCCATGGTCAGGAGCTTGCTGGGAATCTGCCGCAACACGAGGCCGAAGTTGCCCTTTTCCTTGAAGACGCTGACACGGAAACGGGCCGCGTCGCCGAAAGCGAAACCGAAGTCCGCGCCGCCACGTTCGCGCACGTGCTGGATGTGGTCCTCGGAGGTGATGCTGCGCATCAGCTCCTCGGCGTCCTCGGGATTCAATGCCGGTCCCTCGACCCGGTGCAGAATGCCGTGCACACGGATCGTGGGCGGCGTGCCCACGCGAATGTGCAGGTCCGACGCTCCCTCGGACACCACCAACTGCAACAGATCGGACATTGAATATGACATCGTGTATCTCCTGCTCGGGTTGCTTTTCTAAATCACTGCTTGTGTAAACTCAGGCGTCGTCACCCACCGTTGCCCGGATGACTTCCTCGGGCGTGGTCATTCCGGCCAACACCTTGCGAACGCCGTCCTCGCGCAACGTCCTCATGCCCATCTCTCGCGCCTTGGCGCGCAGCACGGAGGCCGGGACCTTCTCGTAAATCAATTTCCGCGCCTCGTCCTGGATGACAAAAATCTCAAAGATGCCCATACGACCGCGGCAGCCCGTGCCGTTGCAGTCGGGGCAGCCTTTGCCCTTCCTGAAATTGGCGTTCCGGGTGTTTTCCTCTGTGAATCCCAGCGATTTCATTTCGCCCTCGGTGGGCAGATAGGGCTGGTTGCATTTCTTGCAGATTTTGCGGACCAGTCGTTGCGCCATCAGACAGCGCGTGGACGAGGCAACAAGGAACGGTTTGACGCCGATGTCAATCAAGCGTGTCACGGCACTGGGCGCGTCGTTGGTGTGAAGCGTGGAGAAGACGAGGTGACCGGTGAGGGACGCGTTGATGGCGATGGACGCCGTTTCAAGGTCGCGAATTTCCCCGATCATGATGACGTTCGGCGCTTGACGCAGGATGGAGCGCAACGCCGCCGCGAAGGTCAGACCAACGGTTTCGTTGACCTGCACCTGGTTGATGCCGCCTAGAATGTATTCCACCGGGTCTTCCACGGTGATGATCTTGCGGTCGGGCCGGTTGATGAAGTGCAGACAGGAATACAGCGTCGTCGTCTTGCCCGAACCCGTGGGGCCCGTCACCAACAGGATGCCGTCGGGCAGCGCGATGATTTTTTCAAACGTCTGCTGGTCGTCGGTCAGGAAACCCAGTTCCGCGAGACCCAGCCGCAGGCCTTCCTTGTCGAGAATACGCATGACGATGGACTCGCCATGGTTTGTGGGCAGGCAGGAGACACGAAGGTCAATGAGCTTGTTGCCCACGTTTGACTGGATGCGTCCGTCCTGCGGAATGCGATGTTCCGAGATGGACATGTTGGACTGGATCTTGAGCCGCGCGATGATGGAGGGTTGAAGCCGTTTGGGCGGCGACTTCATCTCGTGCAACATGCCGTCAATGCGGTAGCGGACGCGGAAGC
>DAOLDN010000164.1:0-5059 GCA_035327385.1 Verrucomicrobiota bacterium
GTGTTGTTCGACCCCTTGTAGAATTGTATCCCGACAAGCCGACCTGGTATTGCGCTGCGCACCTTCACTCCAAGTTCAATGCCCTGCGCCGTCGCATCCGGATCGTTAAACGCAGGATTGGCCGGGGTCACCGCCGCCTCCCACAAGCTCGTCGCCAACTGCGCGGTCGTTGTGAACGTCCACTCGTAATCAGCCGCCAGCGCGTTTCCTGACGTGTCCTTGACTCCATTTGTGTTTCCCTTGACTGTCGCCGTGTAACTCTGGCCCAGCCAAAGCAAGCCGGTTGGTGTCAGCGTCGCCGTCATCGTGCCCGCGTTGTAACTTACGCTCGCGGGAACGACCTGATCGAAAGCATCAAGCAGGAATATCGTGTTCGTGTTTATCGTGGCCGCACTCATCGCCTCGTCGAAAGTCACGGTCACTACACTGCCCAGTTCCACATCCATCGCGCCGTTGGTCGGACTGACGGATGTGATCTGCGGGGGCGTTTCGTCCCCCGGCACCCCTTCCACGAACGTCACGTCCACCCAGTAGTTTGGTCCCGCCCCATACGTTGTACTAGGGAACGCGGATGCTCCACCATAGGTTGCCACTCCGTTGCCGCCAGCCTCCACACTGCCCAGGGCGCGCAACGGACCATTGGTGTAGCCACCCGCCGCAAAATAGTCATGGGTCACCGAATCCCCGCCTTCCGGCGCGTGATACGACACCACATACGTTGTGTCCGCCGCTATCACCACGGGATTGGTCAGCGCCTGTTCCTGCCATCCGCTGCTGCTCTCCCCAACAAAGGTCACGCTCGCAAGCTCCGTCCCTCCGGCAGTCCACAACCGTCCCACGTGCGGCCCGGGATTGTTCGTGCCGCGATAATACCGGATTCCCGTGATCTGCCCCGCCACATCACTACGAAATTTCATCCCCAAAGCCACGGCGGCGGTGTCGGCGGCGGTGTTGATTGCAGGCTCATTCGTTGCCGACCAAAGGCTGGCGGATGTTTGGTCGGTGGTCGCAAAGGACCAGGAGTGGTCCGATGCAAGCGCGTTGGTGGAGGTATCGGTGACTCCCGATTCACCGCCTTTGACCGTTGCCGTATAAGTCACCCCTAACTGGAGGGATTCACTTGGAAGGAGCGTCGCCCGGAGGAGTGAAGGATTGTATGAAACCGTCGCCGGCACCAAATCGTTGGATGGGTTGCGCAATTGAATCGTGTTCGTGTTGATCGTGGTTGAAGCAACTGCTTCGTTGAAGTTCACGACCAGCGAGGAACCCAAACTGACGCTTGACGCCCCGTTGGGCGGGCTGACCGAAGTGATCTGAGGCGGAGTCGTGTCGGGCGTCAGGTCCTCGACGAATACGATATCCACCCAGTAATTTGCCGCGTTGAACGTGGTATCGGGGAATGAGCTTGGCCCGTACTTGGCCAGGGCATTTCCGCCTTCCTCACCATCGGCCAGCGCGCGCAGCGGGTAGTTTTCAAATCCGGACGACGAGAAATAAGTTCCGTTGACGGAGTATCTGCCGTTTGGCGCGTGGTAGGACACGACGTAGGTGGTGTTAGCGTCAATCGCCACCGGCGTGGACAATGCCTGTTCCTGCCAGCCAGAGGCGGTTTCGTTGGAGAATGTGACACTGGCCAGCGATTGGCCGGAGGTCGTCCAGAGGTTGCCGACATGCGTGCCCGTGTTGGCGGACCCCTTGTAAAAGCGTATTGCGGTCACGTATCCGGGCAGCGCGCTCCGAAACTTCACACCCAGTTCCACGGGATTGTCGTCCGAGGCCGATGTAATGGCCGGCACGAAGTCATCATTCCAGATGCTGGTGGGCACCTGCGCGACCGTTGTAAAGGACCAGGTCAGGTCCTGCTCCAGCCGGTTGCCGGCCAGATCAGCGACTCCGTGTGTGCCGCCTTTGACCGTCACGGTGTAGGTTTCGAGCAAATCCAACGGGCCATCCACCAGTGTGGCGGTGAAAGTCGAGGAATCATAAGTGATGACCGCCGACACGAGATTGCTGTCTCCATCCCGCAACTGGAAGGCGTTGGAATTGATGCTGGCCGAATTCATTTACTCGCTAAACTGGGCTTTGATCTCCACGCCGACACTGACTCCGATCGCCCCGTTCGTCGGAGTGATGGAACTGACCAACGGAGGTGTGGTATCGGGCAGATAAGTCACCTGATAGCTGGCGGTGCGCGCGGGAATAACCGCGTATTCAACACCCTTGACCACCACGTTGGAATAGCCGACCGGACTTCCGTTGGTGGTCACCGCGCCCACCGTAAAGCCGTCCGGCACCGGCACCATTACCTGCATGCCCCGCGCACCGGCATCGGCCGCGACGTTGAACTGCAAAACGTTGTTGGTCCATTGATGCGAGGAAATGGCCGAACCGTTCCGGGCATCGAGCCACGTCAATAGCTGGCGTGCCGAGATGACCGGAACACCGCGACTGGCGGCCGACTGGACAATCGCATCAGACCAATTGGTGTAAGGAGACGTGTTGAAATCCGTGTGCATGTTGGCCACGAAATAACCGTAGTATCCCTCGGGGCCGAGCGCCCGATCCAACAACGCATTGACGGTGTAAGGATAGACCTGACCCGACTCGTCGGTCATTTGGGTGGGAGCCTGGAAAACATCAAGTGTCACGCCGTTGGTTCTTGCGAACCGCATCGGCATGCCCGACCCGGTGAACAATCCCGGCCAGTCCGCAGCCCAACTGCCCGGCCAGTAATAATAGCTCACGTCCAGTCGAATGCCGAACTCCCTCCCGACCTCGGGCATCATCGTGTAACCACTCCAGACGATGCAATGCATCCGGTGCGTCGAGGGCCGCGGAAGGCTGGGGAAATTGTTCGTCCAGACCTGCAGTTGAGTCGCAAAAAAATTGCTCAACGACGCCGGCGTGTAGTTGTCGCATCCGCTGTTCAAGTGCAGCCCGACCTCAAATCCGTTCGTGGTGTAGGCCAGTGCCTGGGCGTCAGACATGGGCGAGTTCGTCCAAAGATAGGAGGTGCTGCGGATGGTTTGCCAGTCCTCCACAGACCCGCCCGGATTGCTGTAAGAGATGTATTGGTCAAACCTGCCTGCACTGCCGCCCCATGCATGGTCGTCTCCCGTCATCACCACCGCCGCCTTGTAACCGTGTGGAAAATACCAGAATCTCGGTAGCAGGCTGCGGTCTGCGTTCATCGCGATGACCAGATTGGCCAGCAGCCGTTGCTGCTCGTCCGCCTGCGGTATGTCCACTTTGTTCAAGTTGATCCAATCGTCTTGAACATCGTTTGTGGCGGCTCCAAAGAACAGGTCGCTGGGACGCAGCGGCGGCAATCCATCGCGCTCCAACCCGTCCCATGCGGGATTCCCCTGCCGCGTGTAAACGACGGAACGGGCCAGATCATAGGTGAACGCCGCAGCCTGCCCCCCGTTGCCGCCGACGCTTCGGATCGTGACTGCGGGATTCGTGGTGGCCGTGGTCGCGTTTGTGTAGAGCACCGCCACGTTAGTGGCTCCCGCCAGACTGTAGAGGTCGGCCGTCCCGTGAAACTGCATCGTCTGGCCAACAATCCCAATCCCGGGCCGCGTCGCCGTATCCACCAACACGTAACCCTCGGACAACGTCGAGCCGACATCTGTCAATCCCAACAACCCTGCCAACTGTTTGTCCGGTCGCATGGCAATCAGATTGCCGCCAGCCTCGACCCAATTGCTCAACGTGGTGACCTGGCCCGAACTCAGGGCCATTTCCCCCAGGATGACGACGTCATACGGTGCTAGGGTGCCGCTGGAGACTTCTGAAACATCCTTCATCGCGAAGGAATTCAATCCCTCCGTCAAAAGGATCTCCGCATAATACGCCGTGAACGGATTGCTGGCGTTGGTTACGACAAGGATGGGACCATTGGTTGTGCCCGACGCATCGGCTGAAATTGGAGCTCCCACCAGAAGTGCGGCAATAAGCGACACCCCGAGCCGAGTGAACAAACCGGTATGATTCTCACGATTCACAACTGATTCAAATTGTCTGACGAGGTTCAATTGTCAGCCCTGACCTCCAAGGTTGGTGGACGGATTTTGATGCATGATTCGTTGTGTGACTCGTCAATGCATCGCTCCGTGCCCAACAAATGGCCCTCGCGGCGATTGTCATACGATCCCTTGCAAGTGACGTACCATTAACCATTTTCAGCCCGCTTCGGGGCCGGCCAATGAGTTTCTCTATGGATGACAGCATCATCTTTATCGTCACACGTTTATCGTCACAGTCTCAACTTCAGACTCAGGAATATAGGTGAGGTCGCAGTTTCCGCATCTCCTCTGATTACGGGCAGTAACTCCGTACAAATACGGCAGATGAAACCATCCACAACGAAGCGGTCGTGAGCGGCAGCCGACAAGAGTCTCCAGAATTTGGCCACATTCTGGACATTGCACACTTTATCTAAAGTCGCCACTTCCGGCGCGATCCCTTCAGTGCCGATATTTCAAATGACATTGGCGGGGTTGTTTTGCGCCGCGCATGATGATCAATCTACGGTTGAGGTATTATCACCCGATAAAACCGTTGGGGTTCTCCATTCACTTGATCAACAACCGAAGCCGTGCTGTTCGTAGCAGCAACATCGGGCACCAAATTGAACCATTCACCACCCAACACCGGTTGATACTGCACCCGGTAGGTGACGTTGCTGACCGCGCTCCAGGCAATCTCAACATTGCCAAAACCATCTGCAGCCACAGACAGAATAGCAGGTTGAACACTCGTAATCGTCAATGTGCCGTTCACGAATGTGATCTCGTAATTGTCGCTGGTCAGTCCTGTTGGCATTATTTCGTATTCTCCCGCCGCTTCGCCAGACTCACGGGTGATCGTCAGCAATCCACCCAACACTTCCACACCCTGGCCCAGGATGAACCCCTCATAGCCCGCAGTAAATTCAGGATCGGTTTCACCAAAAAACTTTGCTTTGTCATCTGCTTTGACAATCAACCCGACCTTTCCAATCACCAGCGTGTTCGTCGTGCCGCCGATGTGATTGGCGTCTGTCACAGTCCCGACG
>DAOLDN010000164.1:5159-7599 GCA_035327385.1 Verrucomicrobiota bacterium
CCGTCACAACACGCGCTGTGCCGTCGTAGGTCTGAGCAAGATCATTCAACGTCACTGTTGCCGCGGCAGGCGAGATTTCAATCGCAACGCTGCCGGAAGCATTGTTGTAATTATTGTTTCCGGCAAAGTTCCAGTTCGCCGTTCCGCCCGGCACGTCTGTGTAACTGTCCCCGAGCGTCAGCAGACCGGCCAAATCTTCATCGAGAACTCCCAATGCACTGCCGGTCGCGCCGTGGGCCGCGCCGTCATAGACACCGGAATAGCCGTTGACGAGGATGGTCGCATCGGCTTTGCCGATGGTGAAGACCCGGCTGGAGCTGCCCTGGTAATTGAGATCATTGACCGTAGCCAGAACCGCGTACAATCCCGCGTTGGTGGGCGGATTCGAACTACCGTCGTAAGTGGCGAGGACAGCGAGGCCCTCGGGAACGGTCGTCACTGTTGGTGTCAGCGCCGTGCCCGTGTAAGTCCGGGATAGGTTCTCGATGGTGACGACGGCGGAAGCTTTGTTGATTGAAAGCAACCCGATGGCGCTGCCCTGATAATTCGTTTCGTTCACGGCGGCCACGACGATGTAGCTGCCGGCGTTGGTGGGCGCAGCGGCGTCGCCGTCATAAGTGAAGGCCACATTCAAACCGGCGGGCACCGTCGTTGCAGTGGCGTTAAGGCCGTTGCCGGTGTAGGTCTGATTCAAATTTCCGAGAGTGACGGGCGCGGTCGCCTTGGCTATGACCAGCGTCCCGTTGGCATTGCCCTCGTAATTTGCATCGTTGATGGTCGCAGCGACTGCGTAACTGCCCGCGTTGGTGGGCAGGATGGAGCTGCCGTCGTATGCGAGCGTCACGCTCAATCCTTCGGGAGTCGTGGTGGCCGTCGCACTCACGCCGCTGCCGGTGTAGGTCTGGCTGAGGTTTCCGAGCGTGATTGTCGCGTCGGCTTTGGCGACCAACAACGAGCCAACGGCACCGCCGTGGTAATTGTCGTCATTGACCGTCGCCACGATGACATAATCGCCCGCGTTGGTGGGTGCGACGGTGTTTCCGTCGTAGGTGATGATGACGGGCACGTTTTCGGGTGTGGTGACGGCTGTCACGACTCTGGCTGACCCGTTGTAGGTCTGGTTCAAGCCGTTGAGCGCGACGCCGGCTTCAGCCGTGGCAACGGCCAGGGAGTTCGTGGCACCGCCGATGTAATTGGGGTCTGTGATCGTCCCGATCACTTCGTAGTTGCCCGCGTTGGTGGGCGCGGACGGATTGCCGTCGTAGGTGATCGCGACGGGCAGTTCCTCAGGGACCGTAGTTGCGGTGACGATCCGCGCCGTTCCATTGTAAACTTGTGAGAGGCCGTTGAAGGTCATTGCCGCGACGGCGGGCGAGACGATCAGAGTATTGGTCGCTCCGCCGACGTAGGCGGGATCGGTCACTGTCGCGATGACCTCGTAGCTTCCCGCGTTGGTGGGTGCTTGAGGACTGCCGTCGTAGGTGAAGGCGACCGCAATACCTTCGGGATCGGTGATAGCTGTCACCCCCCGCGCGGTGCCGTCGTAGATTTGTTCGAGATTGATGAGTTCAACCGCGACGACGGCGGGTGCAACGATCTCAAGGGTGTTGGTCGCGATGCCCGCGTAGTTGGCGTTGGTGATCGTGCCAACGACCTCATAAGTGCCGATGTTTGTGGGCGCACTCGAACTGCCGTCGTAGGTGATGGCCACGGACAATCCTTCCGGGTCGGTTAGGGCTTGCACGGCGCGGGCGGTGCCGTTGTAAGTTTGAGTGAGGTTGGTGAGGACGATGACCGCCTGAGCCGGTGAAACGAGCAGGTTATTGGTGCTGCCACCGAGGTAATTCGGGCTGGCGACGATGCCAGCGACCTGGTAGCTGCCGGCGTTGATGGGCGGAGTGCCGCTGCCATCATAGGTGATGGTGACAGGGAGTCCCAAGGGTGTGGTGGACGCGGTCACAATACGTGGCGAGCCGTTGTAGATTTGATTGAGTCCGTCGAGTGAAACTCCCGCCAGGGCTGGAGACACGAGTAGCGTGTTGGTGGTGCTGCCAACGTAGTTACCATCCGTCACCGTTGCGACGACCTGATAACTGCCGGCGTTGACGGGCGGAGTGGCGCTGCCGTTGTAGGTGACAGCGACAGGGATTCCGGGAGGCGTAGTGGACGGGGTAACGACGCGCGCTGAACCGTCGTAAGTCTGGCTCAAGCCATCGAGTTGAACTACTGCGGGTGCGGGCTGCACAAGCAGGGTGTTGGTAGTTCCGCCGGTGTAATCCGGATGTGTGACCAGGGCGATGACCTGATAACTGCCAGCATTGGTGGGCGCGGCGGAGATGCCGTCATAGGTCAGGCCGACTGGCAGGCCTGTGGGCGTGGTGGTTGCCGTCACGACGCGAGCCGAGCCGTCATAGACCTGGGTCAGGTTGTCGAGCGACAC
>DAOLDN010000165.1:0-7594 GCA_035327385.1 Verrucomicrobiota bacterium
TTCCCTCTCCCCGGGGGAGAGGGTCAGGGTGAGGGCGGGCGTGGCCTTCTTCATAGCAGTCCCCAAATCACTACGTGATACCAGGAAACGCTCTAACAGTGATTCTTCAAAGCTTGATTCTGTTGGCAATCGGCGCGACAACGCACTTGAATCAAAACCATGAAACACTCCGACATCCAGAAAATCCACGACGCCGGATTGATCTCGGATCAACAACGGCAGGACATCATCGCGCATTTCGGATTGAAGGAGGAGAGCAGCCGGTTCTTCGCCATCGTCAGCATGATCGGCGCGGTGCTGGTGCTGGCGGGCATCGTGTTGTTGATCTCCGCTAACTGGGAGGACATTCCGCGCGGAATCAAAATCGCCGCAGGCATCGTACTGATGCTTGGCGCACACGCCGGAGGCTGGTGGTTGCGCGAAGTGCGTGGTGAATATCGCAAGACAGGCGAGGCGCTGCATTTCATCGGCGCGGGCCTGTTCCTGGCCAACATCGCGCTCATCGGCCAGATTTATCATCTCGTCTCGCGTCCGCCCAACGCGCTGTTGCTGTGGCTCGCGGGCATCGCGGCGCTGCCGTGGCTGCTGCGTTCCAAAGCGCTGCACTTTCTGGTGTTGGCCGGTTTCGGAATCTGGTTCGGCATGGAAATCAACGAGCGCGACAGTCTTGTTTATTTCGGCGGCGACCAAAATCAACTGCTGGTTTATAGCCTGATGGGCTTGATCTATCTCGGTTTCGGTTATGTGTTGCGACGGACGCGCTTTGCTGACTTCGCCAAAGTCACCGAACGACTCGGCATGCTGGGGATGCTAGTGTTCGCTTATCCACTTACTTGGGGCATCTGGGCTGATCGCGGCAGTTGGTTGCCCGAAGTTCAAACATGGATTTTCCCGAAGATGTGCGTTGCCGCGCTCGCATTGGTCGCCGCCGGCATGTCATCGCTAAAACATCTGGACCGTCAATGGCGATTGACCTGGGGCTTGTCTCTGGCCGGAATTGTGGCATTGCTCGCCGGGCAGTTGTATCTCGCGCCGCACTTTGACTGGAGCGATCGCTGGCACGAATCGGGTTATCACTGGATCGCGGCGGTGGGGTTGTTCGTGTTCTGCCTGCTGCAAATCCAGGTCGGCATCCTCGAACGGTCGCGGTTTATGGTCAACCTCGGCATCGCGTTCATCGCGCTGGATATTTTCGCCACTTACCTGCGGCTCATTGGCTCAATGGGGCGCACCGGAACGATGTTTCTCATCTCCGGCGTGTTTCTCATCGTGTTCGCCGTCTATCTTGAAAAGAAACGGCGCAAACTGATGCGACAAATCAAGGCCACCAAAGCCAGCCCGGAGGCGATTGTATGAAACTGAAACTGCTCCTCGTCATCCTGGCCCTGCAATGCGCGTGGATTCTTGGCACCACGTTCCAGCAGGAGCGCGTGCTGCGCGTCGGCAAAACCGTTCTGCTCGAAACGCAGCCCGTTGATCCGCGCGATCTGTTGCGCGGCGATTTCGTCATTCTCAACTACACGATCAGCACGCTACCCGGCAATGTGTTCACACCGCCGTTGAGTGAGAGTCCGCCGGCGGGACAGACCATTTATGTCGCGCTGGAACAACGCGGTAAATTTCACGTCGCAGTTCGCGCGGACACCAGCCCGTTTGAACCCGCATCCGACCAGGTGTTGATCATGGGCCAAAGCCAGCCGGGCTGGCGGAACGACACCAATTCAGTGCGTGTGGAATACGGATTGGAACGCTACTATGTCGCCGAAGGCACGGGCAATCCGGGCGGCAAACTCACTGTGCAGGCCGTCGTGCCCGTGTCAGGTCGCGCCTTGATCAAACAGGTCTTCGTGGATGGAGCGCCCTACGCGGAGGCGATGCGCGAACGCGATGCCGGGCGATGACCCGGCACGCATCCGATCTCGAATCGACCGACCTCGCGCAACTTCTCTTGAACGCAGTTGGAATCCATGTGTGGCTTGCACCGACGTGGCAAGGGTGGAAGGGAAATGCTGCACCTGAAATATGCGTCAGAAATCCCTGTCGTGAAAGTCGAGGAACCTTGCTCGAACGTCTGAACTTTTCTTGTCCGAACGGCGGCAACGCCGGTGATTCACTGGCTGTATGTAAGTTGAAGTTTTATCAATTAACACCTTCCCGGCTTCGAGGTTTAGGATTCTATTTAAAGACCAGCCATGAAACGCACGCCATCAACTTTCGAGAATCCTGCGGCAATGGCAATGCCTTGGCGCACGGTGCGCGGTTGGTTCAGGTCGGAGGAAGATTTATGAAAACATCTGTTCGACGAATTCTCTACTGGTCGCCACGCATCCTGTGTTTGTTGTTCGCGGCGTTCACCAGCATCTTCGCGCTGGACGTCTTCGACGGGCAGCACGCTTTTCTACAAACGATGCTGGCGTTGTTCATGCACTTGATCCCCACGTTCATTTTGCTGCTGGTGCTGGCCGTGGCGTGGCGTTGGGAATGGATTGGCGGCGTGGTGTTCACCGCGCTGGGCGTGCTCTACACGGTTGGACTGTGGGGGCGATTTCACTGGTCGGTGTATGTGATCATGTCCGGCACGTTGATCTTGGTGGGGGCATTATTTTTCGTGAATTGGATGCTGCGCTCGAGGTTTCGGCCCGCATACTGACACGGGAGCATGCACCGGCCGTTCGCGCTCCTCCTTTCCTTTGCCTGTCATCAGTCGTGACAAGGCGCGTAAATCTTGTAGTCTGTGTGCCGCGATGCGCAGGATCATGGTTCAATTCCTCTGGCTGGCGGTGATTGTTTCGATCACTGGCGGCTGTTCTTTCAAGCGCATCGCCGTCAACAAGGTCGGCAACGCGCTCGCAGGCGGCGGCACGACGTTCGCCTCGGACGACGACCCGGAATTGATCAAAGCCGCAACCCCTTTCAGTTTGAAATTGATGGAAAGTCTGCTGGCCGAAAGTCCAAAACACAAAGGATTGCTCTTCGCGACTGCCAGCGGTTTCACCCAGTTTTCCTACGCGTTCGTGCAACTGGAGGCCGACGAAATGGAAGCCACCGACGTAACAAAGGCGATGGAGATGCGCAAACGCGCGCAAAAACTTTATCTCCGGGCGCGTGACTACGGCCTTCGCGGACTGGAAGCGGCGCATCCGGGTTTCACCAACGCGCTGCGGGCCGACTCCAAAAACGCCGTGAAGAAACTCCGACACAAGGACGTCCCAATCACCTATTGGACGGCCGCGTCCTGGGCGGCTGCGGTGTCCGTGGTCAAGGACGACCCGGAATTGATCGCCGACCTGCCGTTGATCGAGACATTGATCGAACGCGCCCTGGCACTGGATGAGGCGTACGACAACGGCGCGATTCACACGTTTATGATCGCCTACGAAATGGCCCGACCCCGGCGTGAGAACGACCCCGCGACGCGCGCCCGCGGACATTTCGACCGGGCCGTACGATTGAGCGGAGGCTTGCAGGCCGCGCCGTTTGTCAGCATGGCCGAGAACGTCGCCGTGCCGCAGCAGGACATGTCGCAGTTTGAAACCTTGTTGAACACCGCGCTGGCCATTGACGTGAACGCAAAGCCCGAATGGCGTCTGCAAAACATTATCCTGCAACGCCGCGCCCGCTGGTTGCTCGACAACAAGGCCGATCTGATTGAACAGGAACCGAATTAATCGTGTCGCAATGAAGATGAAGTCCAAAATCGCCGCCCTCGCCGTCTGCCTCCTTGCGCCCGTTCTGGCCGCAAACGCCCAAAAAACAGAAGTCCGCCTCGCCACCATCCTCCCCAAGGGCCTGGCACAGGACAACATCATCACCAAACTCGCCGAAGACTGGCGCAAGGCATCGGAAGGCGCGGTGACGCTGAGAAAAGCCCCCGGCGGCCAGAAGGACGGCGAAGCGGGCATCGTCAAGAAACTGGAATCGCGCAACTATCAGGCGGCGTTGTTGTCCGCCACGGGCCTCGCGCAAATTGACAATGATTTGCAGGCGTTACAGGGAATGCCCCTCCTGTTTCAGAACTGGGACGAGGTGGACTACGTTCGGGGCAGAATCCAATCCGAACTCGAGGAAAAACTGCGAGCCAGAGGCTACGTGCTGTTGTTCTGGGCCGACGCAGGTTGGGTGAATTTCTTTTCCGTGCAGAAAGCCACTTCGCCCGACGATTTCAAGAAACTGAAAATGTTCGCGTGGGGCGGCAACGCGCACCAGATCGAAATCATGAAATCCCTCGGCTACAAACCGGTCGCGCTGGAGACGGATTATCTCCATTCGGGATTCGCATCGCGCATGATCGAATCCGCGCCGCTGCCTCCGGGGTTTGCGTCCGGCATGCAAATCCCCACCGTCGCGCCTCACATGCTCGACCTGAACTGGTCGCCGGTCGTCGGCGCGGCCATCATCCGCAAGGACGTTTGGGACGCAATCCCCGCCGACGTACAGGCGAAACTCGCGGCCCTTTGCCAGAAGGCCGGCGAGGACATGCGACAAGAAGGTCGCCGCTTCCACGACGACACTGTCGCCACGCTGCGCAAGGGGCCCAAAACACAGGTCAACACCCCCACCGCCGCAGAGCTCGCGGAATGGCGGAAACTGGGAGCTGAGATCGCGCCAAAAGTTCGCGGCTCAATCATCCCGGCCGGAATGTTCGACGAAGTCCAGCAGGCGCTCAAAGAATACCGCGCCACCAAGGCTGCCACGAACTGATGAATTGTAGCGTCAACCATCCTGGTTGACGTAAAGTCGGGCATCCAGCCCGGCGGAAAACAACTTGCGAATGAATGGAATGGTCAGGATGAATTCGATCACGTTCAGATTTCAGGCAACAATTCCTGCGCATCTTGACACCGCCCCGGAGCGCGGACGGTCCACGTCCGCAGCATGCCCGCGCGGAGACAGATTTTCGATGTTTCAATGGTCATCCCGCCATTCAAGCGCTGCGACCAGGGAGCGGTCGCGCTCCGTCCGGGCAGTGTCAAGATGCGTGACAACAATTCCTGACAGCGGGATGCCGTCCTCCACGGCAGGGCAGGAGGCCCGCCACCCCATTACCAACAGGCAGTAAATGGAAGCGTCCTCTTCCAACGCGGACCCGACGCCATCGAACCTTTCCCTGCCCCGCTGGCATCAATGGTTGCGGCAACTGGAGAACGGCATGGTCGTCCTCGCCCTGGCGGGAATGGTTTTGATTCCGCTCATCGAAGCCGTGTTGCGCAAGACGCTCAACGTCGGCATCGCCGCTGCCGCACCTCTGGTTCAACACCTGGGATTGATCCTCGGAATGTTGGGCGGAGCGATCGCCGCGCGCGACGAACGTCTGCTGTCGCTGTCCGCTCTCACCTCGCTCCTCAAGGGCCGCGCGAAAAATGTCGCGCAAGTGTTCAGCCAGGCGTTCGGTGCCGCCATCACAATCGTTTTGTGCGCCGCCGCCTGGCAGTTCATGTCGCAGGAACGCATCGGCGGAAATGAAATCGCCTACGGCATCAAACGCTGGATGGTGGAACTGGTGATGCCGCTGGGCTTCGGGCTGATTGCGATGAGGCTGTTGTGGAACGCGGCGAAGGGATGGAAAGGCCGCGTTTCGGCGGCGCTGGTTTGCGGGGCGATTCTTGCCGCCGGACTGTGGCTGCCCGTCCCACCTGAGAGACTGGTCTGGCCCGCGATGGCTTTGCTGCTGGCGGCTGCGGCGCTGGGCACTCCGGTCTTTGTCGTTCTGGGCGGCGCGGCGGTGATTCTGTTCTGGAGCGGAGGCGAGCCGCTCACAATCATGGCCATTGACCATTACGGACTGGTGGTCAACGCCACGTTGCCGACGATTCCGTTGTTCACGCTGGCGGGCTATTTTCTGGCCGAAGGCGGAGCGTCCAGACGGCTTGTTCGCGTTTGCAACGCGCTGGTCGGCCATCTGCGCGGCGGAGCGGCCATCGGCACCGCGCTGGCCTGCGCGTTCTTCACTTCCTTCACGGGCGCGTCCGGCGTCACGATTCTCGCGCTGGGCGGATTGTTCCTTCCCGTGCTGATCGCGGCGCGGTATTCGGAACGCAACGCACTCGGCTACCTCACGGGCGCGGGTTCGCTGGGATTGCTGTTCCCTCCGTGCCTGCCGCTGATCCTGTTCGCAATCGTCGCCAACGTTCCCATCAAACAAATGTTCCTCGGCGGCATCGTCCCCGGTTTGCTCCTGGTGGCTATGACTGCCGCGCTCGGCATCTGGCTCGGACCAAAACAGGAGACGTCAACAAAACGTTTCGACTGGCGCGAAGCGCGCGACTCGATGTGGGACGCCAAATGGGAACTGCTCCTGCCGGTGGTCGCCATCGTGGCTTTGTTCGGAGGATTTGCGACGCCGTTGGAGGCGGCTGCGATGACGGCGTTTTACGCGTTCGCGGTGCAGGTGTTCGTTTATCGCGATTTGAAAATCTTCCGTGACGTTCCCCGCGTGATGACGGAGTGCGCGCTGCTGGTTGGCGGCGTGCTGTTGATATTGGGCGTGGCGCTCGGACTGACGGATTATCTCATCGGCGCTGAAGTGCCGGACAAACTGCTGGCGTGGGCGCAGGCCTCCATCCACAACCGCTGGCTGCTGCTGCTGGCGATGAACCTGTTCCTGCTGGTGGTGGGTTGCCTGATGGACATCTTTTCAGCGACCATTGTCGTCGTTCCGCTGATCGTTCCGCTGGGGCTGGCGTTCGGGATTGATCCGGTGCATCTCGGCATCATTTTCCTGGCGAACCTCGAACTGGGTTACCTCACGCCGCCGGTGGGAATGAACCTGTTCCTCGCCTCGTATCGTTTCAACAAACCGATGTCGCAAATCATCCGCGCCGTGCTTCCCGTGCTGGGCATCCGCCTGCTGGGCGTGCTGGTCATCACCTATGTGCCGTGGCTGACAACGTGGTTGCCGGGATTGTTTTCCGGCGGCGATTGACAATTACACACTCCCTATCCACCTATCCGGGGCAAGGCCAGTATCCATATCTCGCTCATGGGGCGCTCATGCTGTCGCGGCCGCAAATTGTCGACTTCTGCAAAAAGACTTCTGCCGACAGCTAAAGTCACAACTCAGATGTCGACCAGGAGGCATTCCTCATAAACCATTGCTTCAGCATAGGCGTACAGAAAAAGGATTAGAGAGAATACAATCAGGACTAGCACGACGCGCAGCCAAGAAGGCTGATCCATTGTAGTAACAAGCACTGCGAGAATTGCCGGCACCAGCGACGAGCGAACGAGTCTTCCTGTTTCTCGCCTCTTAAGGACCTCTTTCTTTACCTCTTCATTTGTGGACGCAAGCACTGCTCTTAGCTTGGTGCGATATTCTTCATTGATTGCCGCTCGTCGTTTGTTGACAAGTTGCCCGCGAGAAAGCAGACGAATAACAAAGGGACGTGGGAACCCTTCCGAAAGACGATCAAGTGCACAACGGCTGATGACGACTGTAACTACGCCAAGCAGGTAAGCCGTGGCGACAAAAACACCTCCGGCGATGAACTCGTTTTCGAGAAACATTTTACCAGGGCCAGTCACGATTCCGGTCACGGATGTATCCGCCAGCAATCGGGCCACCAAAACAAACGTCGCTAACCCCGGAAGCAGATGC
>DAOLDN010000166.1:0-7585 GCA_035327385.1 Verrucomicrobiota bacterium
GGCAGCGGCGATTTCTCTAAGTGCCGCTATGGCAACTACCATTCATCTTCTTCGTGCGCAAATCAAGCCTGCAATTGTGAATCTCTACCAACTCATTCCTGCCGCTTCCAACACTTTTAGTGCCCGTTTTAGTGCCCGTCACGGATCATGTTCCTCAAGCAAGTTTCAGCAGTCGATTTGCGGATGCATCTCCCAAAGCTGCGAACTCCGGTTGATGCTGGTTAATGGAAGCGCTGCGTTTACGATGGCCGTGGACTACCTGGTTACTCGAGAGCGGCCTGGTCGGACAAAACATTCTGAAACTACCAGAGGACCAGTGACCCGAAGGCATCAAAGAACGGGGTCGCGAGGATACATACCAGAGCGTTGAAGGACTCTCGCCAGCGGGCTTATTGGCGCTTATCCCACAACGTGGTGGCGAGACTTTGTCAGTCATCTTTTTCGACATATCCCTTCTTCGTCTTTTCTGCAATTAAGGTCTCCGCCTCGTGCGTGGCTTTCGCTTCATCAGCGAATGTTTTGGTCTGCGACTGGCCCAATGTCCCAATCCGGCCAAAGCGGACGGTGAACGAATTGCCGGATACTGAAATCTCCCAAAATTTCTTCGATGATCCGCCGACAAACTCGAATCGGCGAACCGAACCTGCCTCCGGGTTAATGGTCGGCGTGGCTTTGACTCCCGGCGGCGAGACTGGTGGGCTGGGCAATGCTGGCGGGTGAACAACCGTAGCGTCCGGATCGGCGGCAACTGGTGCTGGAGTATCCTCCGGCTCATCGCCGTCTGCCGTCACTTCTTCATCGGAATCCTGTCCTTGCAGAAGTTTCTCGATTCTCGCCAGCACATCATCCGGGGTGTGATACCAGTCTTTCGTCAGCACCAAAGCGAACCGCCAACCAAATGCCCGCAGGGTGGTTGGCTGCATCAGGTAACGATCCAGCAGGTTCGGATTGGAGTAATGCCAATCCGTGTCCACGAGGATGCCGAGTTGATAAAGGCTATCGGCGTTGCCGCGCACGGCAAGGTCGCAGCGGAATTTCGACTGCCCAACGTTCAGATCCACCTCATACCCGCGTTCGCGCAACGCTGCTGCCAGTTTTTCCACCACCGCATCGCCCTTGCTCAAGGGCGCAAGCGCCTTGCGGCTGAGCGGATTCAGGTTTTCCAAAACGCGACGCGCGGCGGATTCATCGCCTTTTGATACGGCTTCGGCGTAGTGCAGGAAATTCTTCAGACTGTTCGCGCCGTCGTTGTAGTCGTTGGTGATATCGTGATGGCGAATGGAACTCACGATCGCCATGTGATGCTTGGCGCGGGAGAAGATGACGTTCAGGCGCTTCTCACCGCCGCGCTGGTTGATTGGGCCAAAGTTCATCAACATCCGACCGTTGGCGTCGTGGCCGTAACAAACACTCATGATGATGATGTCGCGCTCGTCGCCCTGCACGTTCTCCAGATTCTTCACGAACAGGCCGCAGAACACGTCATTTTCCTCGCGGACGTATTCAGTCTCCAACTGCGCGGCGAAGCCGGCATCTTCTTCCGCCAACCGGCTCAGCGCGTTTTCCAGTTCGCCCTGCTGGGCTTCGGAGAAAGCCACCAGACCGATGCTCAGCTTCGTATCGCGCTGGAGAATACTGCGCACGAGTTGAGCGATGTAAGCGGCTTCATTGGGATTGCGGCGATCTTCGTAAAGACCGTTCTCCATGAAATGAAAGCTGATGCTGCGCGCGAGCAGTGCATCCACGTTCGTGCTGCCTTGCTCAGCCGTAGTGACGATCAGCTCGGGCCGATCGGCAATGGCACGCTGACGATCGGGGATCGTGTAGAGATTGCCGCTGTAAAAGGCGGCATTGGAAAAGCTGATAAGCGATTCATAACGGCTGCGATAATGCCAGGCAAGCAACGTGGACGGCAGATTCTGCGCGGACTGCGTGAGGAAGCTGTCTGAGTCCAAATCCACTTCGATGCGCTCACCCTCTTCCTCGACGATCACGCTTTCATCCTCGGTGCGGGCACTCGCGAAGAACGTGGTGGGCGGCAATTGCATCTCGTCGCCGACGACAATGGCCTGGTGCGAGCGGTAGATGGCCGGAATTGCTTCCTCCATGGGAATCTGACTGGCCTCGTCAAAGATCACCACGTCGAACAGATCGGGATCAAGCGGCAGCGTATCCGAAACGCTAAGCGGACTCATGAGCCAGATGGGTTTCAAATCTTGAATGACCTGACCGGTGTCGCCTGCGGCCAGATCGCGAATGGATTTGTAACGCATCGTCTTGCCGAATTCGTGTTCCAATTCACGCCTGCCTGCCGCGTAGGATTTCTTGAACACCTTCTGCTCCTGATTCAGTTGAGCGGCGGGCAATGACGAAATGTTAACACGTTCGAGAAGTTTCTGTCGCACCGCCATCCGAATGCACCTCGCGTTCAAACCGAGCCACTCACGGTAACGCTTTTCCAACTGTTCCATCTTGCGAATGAGCGTGCGGCCCTCGAAGCGGTTCACCGCGCGATCCGCCCGGTAAACACAATTGATGCTCTTGTGCCCGACCACCGCTTCAAATTCATTCAATGGCACGGGCGCATGACGAAGGGCGTGCGTAAAGGAATCGGGGAGTTCGGCGGCTTCCGCGAGGATGGGAGATAACTCGGCCAGCGTCCCGGTTTGCTCGCGCAACTTGGCCAGCACTTCAGCCAGTTCGGGAAACTCGAACTGCTCGTATTCCGCCAACACGGCGCTCAGGGTCGAATCCAACGCCGAAAAGCGGTCGTGAATACCGGACAGATTCTCGATGAGCGTGCCTGCATCAGCCGATTCAGCGAGCACTTTGAGCAATGCCTTGACGGAGGGATGTGAAAGGCTCTGATCGCTTTGCAGAGCCTCCACCTGGGAGCGAAAGGCATCCACGTCTTCAACGCGCCAGTCGGTGGACGCCTGCTGCCGGACAGCTTCCCACTCTGCATCGGATTTGTGGCGAACCGCCAAATCACCAAGAACCTTGCTCCATGCAGGCGCTACCGCGTGTTGAGCAAAGTCGTAGCGCGCCTGCAATGTCTTCTTGAGCCGCCAAAACGCGGGTTGGAAAAAGCGGAAGATGGATTTCTCGAAAGACTGCGCCTGAATCAATGCACTTTCCGTATCATCCGGCGACAGCAGTTCGCGCCAGGCCGCAGTTTTGTCGTGCGCCTTTTGCAGTGCTTTGGCCTTCTTATCGAGTTCGGTGGCAAGCGCGGTAAAAGTGGCTTCGGCCGGGCCATGGGTTAGCACTCCAACCAGGTTGCGCTCGGCCAGCGGACGCACGCGCACGGAAAATTCCAGAATCGTCTGAATCTCCTCAAACGTATCCCACAATTCACCGGGCAGGCCGGACAATTCCAACGCGCTCTCAATTGCATCCAGCAAGTCCTCGGCTTCATCGAGGTGTTTAGACAACGCCTCCAGCGGTCGGTCGGCTTGCAACACGCCTTTGCCGAGCCAGCGCAACGGATGTTTCGCGAAGCAGAGTTCTTCACCCAGATCTGTAAGCGCCGATTGCAGCCGGCCGATCACGTCCCCGTGTTGCAACCACAGCGGATATTCAGGAAGCAGGTCTTCAATCTCCGGCGCGAGTTCGGCCGCCCGCCCGCGCAATTCGACCAGCCGATGCAACAATGAGCGAACGGCGACTCCGGTGTGGGCATGGACCTGTCGCATGACATCAGAGAAACGCCGCAAATTCGCCAGATCTTGTTCCATCGCCTTCAAGGTTGTGCCGCGAGCTCTCTCGGCATCCGGATCAAGGTCGGACTGGCTCAGGAACTTCTCATAGGTCTGCTTGAGATTCTGGATGAATGCCTTCTTGTCCGTTTGCGAATCGTGAATCAGACAACATAGCTCATCCAACCCCTGCTGGCGCAGCCGATGGAACACGACGTCGATGGCCGCGCGCTTCTCGCAGACGAACAAGACCCGCTTCCCGCGCGCGACGTAATCGGCAATGAGATTGGTGATGGTCTGGGATTTGCCCGTGCCGGGAGGCCCTTGGATGATGTAGCTCGCTCCCGTGCGCGCCCGCGCGATTGCCGAGGCCTGCGTGGCGTCGCAGGAAATGACCAGATGCTGATCGGCGAGTTCAAGGGCCGGAGCTTGGGCCTCCTCGGGTGGCTTCGGGGTGAGGGAAAATACCCGGTCGAACGCTCCGCTGGCCATATCCGTCTCGATGAGTTTCGCGTAATCGCGCATCAACGTCATCTTGCGGTAGTTGAAGTTGCCGAGCGTCAGACTGCAAAGATCGAAGTCCCAGGAATACGGATTTTGATTATCGCCGTCGCGCAGCGCGAACATCTGCCGCTCAGTTTCCAGCACCTTTCCGGCATCGGCTGGCACGCCGGAGTCGACGATGTGCGGCAAGCGAGGTTGCGGCGGAGCACCAGCGACATCACGCAACGGCATCGGGGTGGGCCGAACTTTCTCCAGGAAAATTTGCAGCCCAAGAGGCTTTAGGTTTTCCCGGTCGTAGCTGTAGTCCGGCTTGGCCGTTCCGCAGGCTTTGCGCGCTTGCAGCTTCAAGCGCCGCCGATACTGATCCACGCGCTGCCGCGCCTTCTCGTGGACGAGTTCAATCTGCGGCCGGTCAATCTTGTTAAACGTGACCCCCGGCTCGCTGGCCTGAATCTGCGCCTTGAGCGCTTCATAGAATTGATCCAGCGAAGTTTCCTTCAAATCCACGAACTCAGGCAGGCTGAGATTGTAGAGTTCCTTGAGATGATGCCGGAGCGCGGGATTCACCTCCGCTTCGCTGGTAGTCGGGTCGAGGACATAATTGTCGCGCACACCCTTTTTCTTCGTGAGTTCGCACGGCAACAACAAGAGCGGTGAGTGGATGCGCTCGTGCTTGTCTTCCTTGAGATTGTTCCAGCGCAGGAAACACAGCACGAGCCGGAGTTGCGCAAAGCCATATTCGGCCCGATCACGGCGGGCTTCACTGACGATCTTGTCCAGTACGCCGGGAATGTAGGGCGCGTCCTCGAAGCGTAGATATCTACCTAGCGACATCGGCGCACCCTCGGTTACCGTGGCGGCGAGATCCCGATGCCAGACAAAAAGCTGTTCCAATTTGATGTTGCGGTAATCCAGCAACACCGGCACGGAGGCAATGGTGAGGTTCAGCGTCTGGAGCGTCGGTTTGAAATAGATGAGGCGATTGCGGCGCGAGATTTCAAAGAGCCGGTCGCGCAAATGCGATTGAATCAGCCGACGCTTGCCAGTGATGGGCGATTCCTTGAATTCTTTTTTTGTGAAGACGTTGGTGTCGAAATCCACCGTCTGCTCGCGGTAATTCTCCAACCGCGAAATCATCTGGCTGAGATCCTGCGCGCGCTTGTGGCGGTTCAACTCCGTCATGTGGACGATGGTCGAAGCCAGCACTGGATTCAGTCGCGAACTGATGGCGAACAGGTTCGTGCGGTTGACGGTGAACAATTCCAGTTCGCTGGCGTCCGTGAAATCCAGTCCGCATGCGACGCTGGCCAGCAACAGGCCTAGCGAGAGGATGTCCGTGAGTTCATCGTGGTGACCGACGGCGAGTTCCCAGGAACGATAATTCGGCAGGAAGACAGGTTTGGTGATACTGCTTTCAGCTGCGCCAACCCCGAGATCGAAAACCGTCAACGAGCCTTGGTCAATGTCCGCCATGCGCCGCGATTCAGCGACCACTTCAACGGCGCTGCTGACCGGCGACTGAATCGCCTCGACCTTGCTGGAGTTCTTTTCGGGAGAATTGACCTTGGCCTGGGCAAACCTTAACTGTCCTTCCTCCGTGACGACCAGATCCTGAACTCCATCGAGCGGTGCAACCAAGCCGGCCTCGTGCGCGGCAAGCACTTGCTTCATCAACGGGACGACCGCGGCGAGAACATCATCCGTCTCGAAACCGCCTTTGGCGACACCCGCTTCGAGGAACTTGAGAAACGGCGGCTGATTCGGCTCGCTCATCCGGCCACCTCCGCCTTGGCCAGCATCTCGGCCGCCTGTTCCTTGAGCTTTCGCACGTCGCGAACCTTTAGCTTGAGCTCCTTGGCCGCGAGCTTCTCGAATTGGGCGTCAAGTTCCAGTTGCCGGCAGAAATCCAGCGCGGCCGCCAGCGGCATATCATCCAACTCCGGGTCGGCGGTCACGAAATCCAGCAGCACGTAGCACAAGTACTCGCGAAGCTTGGTGTCGCTGAATTTTGCGGCGTCCAAAATTGAAGGATCCTTTGTGGTCGCAGGTTGGAAATCCTCAAAGAAGAGTCTGGCGTGGCCCAATATCGCTGGTGTCTGAAACCATTTCGGCTGAAGGAAACTTTCCAACAGACGGCGCGTATTCTTCACCTGGCGCGCCTGGCCGATCAAATCGAGTTCGTCGAGCGCCTCCGTTCCCTCGATCATTCGGGCAATTTGCGAATGCGCGTCGTGCCGTTGGTTCTGCCAAAGCGACAGGGCCCGCGCGCGGATGAAAGCTTCGGGATGTGACAGTTCCTTGGTGGCCACCGCGTCTTTGGCGAAAATTTCTTCCGCCTGTTTCAAGTAGCTAGGTGCACTTACTTGGGCCAGCCCAGTCTGGATTTTGACGAGCCCGGCCACCACGGGATTCACGTCCTTGGTCACGCACAGGGAGCCGCGATCCGCAAAGATCTCCGTGTAGAGCTGAAAACGCCGGGCAGTCTGTTCGTGACTCTCGGCAGCACGCGGGTCACTGGCTACTGCCTGAATCAATCGGTCTGCAATGTGCAGATCACCATCCTGCCATTGCCACAAATGATAGTGGGCGAGTTCGTGACCGAGGACAGACTTGATTTCCGTCGCGTTCAACAGACTTAAAACCGGCCCGGAAAAGACGACGTGACCTTCACCGGGGATGAAGTAAAGCGCCGCGTTTGGCTGAGGACTGTTCTGCGCCTGGTATACGGTGACAGGAATATCGAGCTGCAGCCCGGCTTTTGCTTCTTCCACACCCTGGTAGAGTTCCGGATGGGTCTCCGCATCGAGCCGATAGGTCGACTTGAGCAACTCCATCCGCAGGTTCTCGGTGTAGTCGGCCTGCGCCCGAGCCGACGCAAACCAATTCCACAACTCCCGCTCCCGTGACTTGAGGTAATCCCTCAGTTCAGCATGATATGGCAGCGGCTCAAGGGTGTGGTCAGATGTTTCCACGTTCGCGTATGTGTCTTAGCTTCGTGTATTAAACCGGAGTGTGTGCATCGCGTCAAAGCAACTGCGAAGCCTTTCGATTCAACCGCGCAGTTGCCTGATGGAAGCGTCGAGGTTGATTCGCGCCTGCGCCTCCAGCTTCTGGCGGAATATTTGGGTATGGTAGATCCGGGGGCGTGCCAAAAATGTTTGCAGAATGTCCGCGCGCTTCGTCGCGAATTGTTCTGGCGCCACCCAGGCATATTCTTCGCGAATCTGACGCTCATATTCCCAAAAACGTTCCGGTGGTTGCCCTAGAATGCTCAAGTCCACATCCACCAGCAGCGGCGCATCGGCGTGCAACCGAGCTTCGTGGCTCTTGGTCGCCAGAATCAACTGTCCCACTGAGGCAACCAGCGCTGAGGCGGCTCCAGA
>DAOLDN010000167.1:0-7550 GCA_035327385.1 Verrucomicrobiota bacterium
CCCACATCGGGGAACGGCGGATGCGAACGCCTTCGATGAGAACGTTTCTGCAACGGTACGGCTGGATGAAGCTCGGACGCAGTCCGTCGCCGTTGCCAAAGCGGCGTTGGTCCACGGGAACATTGTCAGCGACCATTTTAATGAGCCTGTCGCGCGCCGGTTTTTGAATCAGTTCACCGGGCTTGGCGAGGTCTCTGCCTTTCCAGCGGCCCTTCCACGGCCACCAGTTGGTCATGTCCGCCTGGCCGTCGAGCGTGCCTTCGCCGGTGATGGCGATGTGTTCGGCGTCAATGGCGTAGATGAGCGGGGAGTAATTCCAGCAGTCCATTCCTTCCCAGCGCGTCAACACCGCCGGCAGATAGGCGTTGGGATCAGTCTTGAATTTGAGCGTCGCGCCTTTGTCGAGATGCAGGTTGATCCTGCTCTTGAGATGGATTGGGCCGGTCAGATACTCGCCTGGCGGAACAATCACACGTCCGCCACGGGCGTTCGACGCGGCTTCAATCGCTTTGGCGATGGCTTGGCTGGAGTCCGTTTTGCCGTCGGCCACAGCGCCATAATCAAGGATTGAAAACTGGCGGCCTGGAATCAGCGGCGCGGAGATGCGCGCCAGGATTGCGGGCATCTGCGCCCATTCCCTGGCGATGGATTCACCGGCGGCGCGGGCGGGTTTGATGTCGTGCGTCGCCGTCATCGGCAGGCCGAGCATTTTTTGCAGTTCGATGCCCGCAAAGATGAACGGCCCGACTCCCTTGAGGTCGTTGTCAATGACCGGCTCGCGCAGGTAATACTCGTAAGAACCGTCGCGATCGGCGCTAAGGCCGGCGACCGAACAGCATTGCGTCAGTGAGATTTTTCCGCTGCCGTCCGTTTTGATGAGGTGGTTGATGATGCCGTTGTAGCCCTTGAGAATCGCCGGAATGTAGTCCTTGGAGAGGTAGCCGTTGTTGACCGCCTTGGCCATGGAATAAACGAACATGGCGGTGCACGTGGCCTCACGGTAATTGCCGGCGCGTTTGCCCTGATCAAGCACCTGCCACCAGAGGCCGGTGTCCGGGTCCTGCCATTTCACGACACCGTCCGCGGTCTTCTTGATGAAACCGATGATGTCCTTGCGGCCTGGATGGTCTTTGGGCAGGAAATCCAGAACGTCCACCTGCGCCATGAACCACCAGCCGACGGCGCGGCCCCAGAAATTGGAGGAAAGCCCGGTGGTTTTGTTGGCCCAATTCTGCGCGCGTTTCTCGTCCCATGCGTGATAGTAAAGCCCCGTCTTCGTGTCGTAGGCCGCCTTGTCCATCAGCACGTATTGTTTGACGATGTCGTCGTAATCGGACGCCGGACCGTTGAAAACTTTCACGTATTCCGCGTAGAACGGAGCGCCCATGAACAGTCCGTCGAGCCACATCTGCCAGGGATACCGTTGCTTGTGCCAGAAGCCGCCCTCGCTGGTGCGGGGATGATTTTGAAGCTGTTTGCGCAACAAATCGGCGCACTTCTTGTAGCGTTCCTCCTTGGTGATCAAATAGAGGTCAATCACCGTCTTGCCGGGCGCGATGTTGTCTATGTTGTAATCCTCGATCTTGTAGCCCTGGATGCTTCCGTCCTCCTTGATGAAGGAGCCGATGGCGTCCTTCGTGAACTCGACGTAAGCGGGCGTGGGCACTGCTTTGTTGAGGTCAATCAACGACAGCGTGAACAGGCCGGAGGTATAGTCCCATTTCGCGCGACGGCCCTCGCGCCAGGCCAGCCGGTCGCCGAGACGTTCGGTTTCGGAATCAGCCATGCGCACGGACCATTGGAGCGGCGTGGCGCCGTTGAACTCTTTCGGAGCGCTGGCTGCGGATTCAACGCCGCGACATGAAGGCGCGACGAGCAAAGCGGCCAGCGGCAGAAGGGTGAGCAATTGGCGTGGATGTGCAGTTTTCATAAATCGTGATTGCTAGGTCTTGCAGTTTGTTGCCACTCGCCCGGAATGTCGAGCGATACAGGCCATTTTCGTAGTCGGAAAACGGCACGCGCCTCGAAAAATTGTGCATCGGCTGAGGCCGCTCCCATGACGGACGAATGCAAAAAGGAAAATATTTAACCCGGATGGATCTGTGCAGCCGATGCCGTGTCAGCTCCGCCAGTGTTTATCCGGGGTTGCTAAATTGATTTCACCGCGTCGCCGAGTGATTTCACGAACACACTCACGCGCCGCACCAATTCGGGCGACCTGCCGTGTTCGGCGATCTGGTTCACCACTGCGCTGCCGACCACGCAGCCGTCGGCCGTATGAGCAACGAGCCGTGCTTGTTCCGGATTGGAAATACCGAAACCAACCGCGACAGGAAGTGTCGTGCGTGCCCGGATTTTCGCCACCTGCGAAGCAAGATTCGACGCCACCTGGCTTTGCATGCCGGTCACGCCTTCGCGAGAGATGTAGTAAACGAAACCTGTTCCACGCTTGACGATGCCCTCCATTCGCTCCTCCGGCGTCGTGGGCGCGACAAGATAGATGTTGCACAGCCCGGCCTGTTTCATCAGTGTCTCATAATTGTCCGACTCCTCGGGCGGCAGATCGAGCACAAGCAATCCGTCCACGCCAGCCTTTGCCGCATCGTTGATGAAGCGTTCCATGCCGACACGGTGGAGAAGGTTGAAGTAGATGTAGAGGACGACGGGCATCTGCGATTCGCGGCGAATTGCGGAGACCGACTCCAAAACCTTCGGCGGCGTTGTGCCGGATTCCAGTCCTCGCTGCGCCGCAAGCTGGTTCACAAGGCCGTCGGCCAGCGGATCGCTGAAGGGAACACCCAGTTCAAGAATGTCCACACCCGCCTTGTCGAAGGACAACGCGAGCTGGCGAGTGGCCTCCAAATTCGGATCCCCCGCGCCAATGTAGACAAGGAAAGCCTTTTTGCCGTCGCCTTTGAGCCGCGCGAAACAATCCACGATGCGATTCATTGGGCGAAAGTGTCCGAAGACGGATGCAAGGATTCAAGTTTTGATTGTCCGCAGCCAAGCGCCGAGCACCCGCTCGGCTCGTTGGCAGAGGCGAATCAACACGAGACAATCGGGCGCTCGGCGCTCCGCAACGGAAGGAAAAGCCAGCCGGATTGCGGCTGGTGTTCGGAATCAATGGGCGCAGGCTAACTGGACAGCGCGCCTTCCGCGGCGGCTCTCTGGTTGAAGACCAGTTTGTCCTTGTCGGTCGTGACCAGAATCGGTTCGCCCTCGTGTAGATGGCCCTTGAGGATTTCCTCGGCCAGCGGGTCTTCGAGGAAACGCTCCACGGATCGTCGCATCGGACGCGCACCGTATTGAGGGTCAAAGCCCTTTTCCACCAGGAAATCCTTCGCCTTCTCGTCCAGTTCAAGCTGGAGGTTCTTGTTCTTGAGCCGTGTGACGACCTTTGCGATTTCCAGGCCGAGAATCTGGATGAGGTCGGGCTTGGTCAGCGAACGGAACACGATCACGTCGTCGAGCCGGTTCAGGAATTCCGGACGGAAAACCTTTTTGGACTCGTCGAGTATCTTTTCGCGCATCTTCTCGTAGCTGCTCTCGTCCGTGATGGGCGAGAAACCAAGCGTGGATTGTTTCTTGATGGTTTCCGAACCGACGTTGGAAGTCATCAGGATGATGGTGTTGCGGAAATTCACCACGCGACCCACGTTGTCGGTGAGTTTGCCTTCCTCGAGAATCTGCAAAAGCATGTTCCACACGTCGGGGTGCGCCTTTTCGATTTCGTCAAAGAGCACGACGGAATACGGATTGCGGCGCACGCGTTCTGTGAGCTGGCCGCCTTCTTCATAACCCACATAACCGGGCGGCGAACCAATCAGGCGCGAGACGTTGAACTTCTCCATGTATTCGCTCATGTCGAGCTGGATGAGCGATTTGGAATCGCCAAACATCTGTTCGGCGAGCGTTTTGGCCAACAGGGTCTTACCGACACCGGTGGGGCCGAGTAATAGAAATGTGCCGATGGGACGGCGCGGGTCTTTGAGGTCGGCGCGCGAACGGCGCAGGGCCTTGCAAATGGCGTTGACGCCCTCGCGCTGGCCGATGACGACCTTTTCCATCTCGCCTTCGACCGCCAGAAGGCGCTGCATTTCGTCCTGGCCCATGCGTTGGAGCGGGATGTTGGTCCATTTGGAAACGACCTGCAAAATCTCGTCCTCGTCCACAACGACGCGCTTTTCCTCGCGTGACGTGCGCCAGTCCGTCAATACCTTCTCCAATTTCTCCTTCGTCTGCTTTTCTTTGTCGCGCATGGCGGCAGCACCCTCGAAATCCTGGTTCTTGATGGCGCGTTCCTTCCTGGCCTTGATGTCCTCAATCTCCGCTTCGATGGCCTTGGTTTCCGGTGGGCGGGTCATCGTCGTGATTCGCGCACGCGAGCCGGCCTCGTCCAGCACGTCAATCGCCTTGTCCGGCAGAAAACGGTCGGTGATGTAGCGGTCCGAAAGTTTGACGGACGCTTCCACGGCCTTGTCCGTGAACTCGGCCTTGTGATGTTCCTCGTATTTGCCGCGAAGGCCCTTGAGAATTTCGATGGCGTCCTCGATGGACGGCGCTTCGACCTTCACGGACTGGAAACGGCGTTCGAGCGCGGCGTCCTTTTCGATGTACTTGCGATATTCGTTGAGCGTGGTGGCCCCAACACACTGCATCTCGCCGCGTGAGAGCGCGGGTTTGATGATGTTGCTGGCGTCCATCGTGCCTTCAGCGCTACCCGCGCCGACGATGGTGTGCAACTCGTCAATGAAGAGAATGATATTCTTGGCGCGGCGGATTTCGTCCATCACGGCCTTGATGCGTTCCTCGAACTGGCCACGATACTTCGTGCCGGCGACCATCAGTGCGAGATCCAGTGTGATGACGCGCTTGTTGAGCAGCAGTTCGGGAACATTACCCTTGGCGATCTCCTGCGCGAGTCCTTCGACGATGGCTGTCTTGCCAACGCCCGCTTCGCCGAGAAGAACCGGATTGTTTTTGGTGCGACGGCAGAGAATCTGGATGACGCGTTCGATTTCGTTGCGACGACCGATGACCGGGTCCATCTCGCCTTTGCGGGCGATTTCAGTCAGGTCGCGTCCAAACGCCTTGAGCGCCGGCGTTTTGACGTCGCCTTTCTTCTCGCTGCCGGCGGCGGCTTTTTCTCCGCCTTCAGCGGGCGCTTGTTGTTCCTCCTGCGCCGCGAAATTAGGATCGAGCTCCTTCAGGATTTCCTGGCGTGTTTGCTCGATGTCCACGTCGAGGTTCTTGAGCACGCGCGCCGCGACGCCGTCGCCTTCGCGCAGCAATCCGAGGAGGATGTGTTCCGTGCCGACGTAAGTGTGATTGAGCGCCTTGGCTTCCTTTTGCGCCAGCGCGAGAACTTTCTTCACGCGCGGCGTGTAAGGGATGTTCCCAATCATCTTTTGGTCCGGGCCTGTACCGACCTGTTTTTCGACCTCCATGCGGACGGTTTCGAGGTCGAGACCCATTTTCTGGAGCACGTTGACTGCGACACCTTGGCCCAATTTGATCAGGCCGAGTAAAAGATGCTCAGTGCCGACGAAGTTGTGATTGAAGCGGTCGGCTTCCTTGCGGGCCAGCGCGAGGACCTGTTGTGCGCGCGGCGTGAAATTGTTCATTGCTTCTTCGCTCATATACTTGCGTCAAATTGCCGTCATTTGCCGGCTTTGTCCACTCCGTTGCCCGGAGCGCCTCCGGGCCGGACGGTGGGCCGGCTGACCTGCCGCAGGCGTTCGCGCAGCATGTCAGCTCTCAGCAGATCGCGTTCCTCGGCTGAAAGTTTCTCCGTGTGCTGCTTCTGCAAATGCGCCGGCTGGGTGAGAATGAACAGTTCATCCACCAGCGAACGGTCCGCGCCGGGGAACAATTCCATGTCCACTCCAAGCCGCATGAGCGACAGAAGGTTCATCGTTTCCTTGGAGGAAATGCTGTGGGCGTTGGCCAGGATGCCGTAGGCGCGACCGATGTGGTTATAGACCGTCTTGGCCTTCTTCTCCATCAACGTCTGGCGGGCGTTCTCCTCGTGCTCGATGATTTGCGCCAGAACTTTCTCGAGCCGTTCCACGATGACCGTTTCCGCCTCGCCGAGTGTCATCTGGTTTGAAACCTGGAACACGTTGCCCAGCGCCTCAGTGCCTTCGCCGTAAAGACCGCGCACGGCGAGGCCGAGTTTGTTGACGGATTGGATGATGGGATTGATCTGCTCCGCGAGAACGAGGCCCGGCAGATGGAGCATGGCGCTGACGCGGATGCCCGTGCCGATGTTCGTGGGACAGGCCGTGAGATAGCCAAGCTCATTGCTGAACGCAAAATCCAGTTTCTTCTCCAGCGCGGAATCCAGGCTGTCAATCGCCTTCCATGCGTCGCGCAGTTGCAGTCCGGGCCGCAACGCCTGCATGCGAAGATGGTCCTCCTCGTTGATCATCACGCAAAAGGTTTCGTCGCGGTTGAGAACCAGCCCGCTGCCCGCGGCTTTGGCGGCGTGTTCGCGGCTGATGAGATGGCGTTCGACGAGGATCTGCTTATCCAACTGGCTGAGGTCGTCCATGGCGGCGCAAAACGCGCCGTCCATTTCAGAGAGCGACTGCACGGCGGGTTGGATCAACTCCAGCACACGGACGCGCTCCGGTTTTTTGGCCCAGCCCGGAAACGAGGCGTTGTTGATGTTGCGCGCCAGGCGCACCCGGCTGGACATGACAATGCGGTCGTGCGGGCCCTTGCGACGCGCGCTCCCGGCGGGATCAACGAGGAATTCGTCCAGCTTCATGATTCGGTCACCGGCGTCTCGGCCTGGCGTTTGGTCAATTGTTTGATTTCGTCCCGCAGCAGCGCCGCCTGCTCGAAATTTTCGTCCTCGATGGCCTTGGACAGTTTGCGTTGAAGCAGTTTGAGCCGGTCGCTGGTTTCGCGCGACTGCCGCAATGCCTCGGGCACCTTGCCGGCGTGGCGGGTGCCCTTGTGCATCGTCTTGAGCAACCCTTCCAAACCTTCGGCAAACGTCGTGTAGCAGGCGGAGCAACCGAGGCGACCGGTCTTTTTGAAGTCCGCCTGGCTGAACCCGCATTGCGGGCATTTCACGTCCGGGCCGCCGGAGGATTGTTCAATTTCCTGTGACGCGCCCAGTCCCAGCAGCAAGTCCGCGAGCGAGAAGCCTGCGGGATCGTTGACGCCCTTTTGCTTGGCGCACTCCTCGCACAGGTCCACCTTCTGAACCTTTTCACCCGCAATCTGGGTCAGATGCACCGTGGCGGGCTTTTCCTTGCAAACACAACACAACATAAATCCTATTCGTATATCGGCTCGCCGGTGGAATTCGTCAAGGCGTGGTAACGCTTCTCCAGGTCGCGCGTGATCGGGCCGGGACGACCGTTGCCGATGACGCGTCCGTCCACTTTCGTCACCGGGATGATTTCCGCTCCGGTGCCGGTGAGGAAACATTCGTCGGCGATGTAAATGTCGTAACGCGTGAGGTTGGGCTCGGACACTGAAATCCCCGTTTCGCGAGCCAGATCAATCACCGTCTGCCGCGTGATGCCGTAAAGCGC
>DAOLDN010000168.1:0-7534 GCA_035327385.1 Verrucomicrobiota bacterium
GTGTAACGTCTGCCGTGGATGTGTCCGTAGGGATCGGAGCCGGGCGCGCCATCATTTTCACCAATCCTCCAGGCGTTTGTGCCTGTTTCTCCCGAGACGAGACTGTAGGTGGGGGCGACGGCATTGACTTCCCAGAATCCAAACGATCCGCCTTCCGGCCCTTCCACCGATGCCAGTTCGAGATGAATCCACGAGCCGGGAACGGGCGCGTCGGGCGAATAGGCGGAATGGGATTCAGAGGTGGAGAAAACGTCCGTGGTGAGATTTCCCTGAAAGTATCCCGCAAATCGTCCACTGTTCGTGAAGTGGAGAGTTGAAACGAATCCATGACTCGCGCTGATTTGGTCCGAGTCGTCGAATCGCAGTGTGTCCCCCTGTTTTTTTCCGGCGGCGGCGACGTGGAGGTGATAGTGGGCTTGAGCGTTTGCGGAGTTGGAGACGGCGAGGATGGCTTGAGCGCTGATGATGACTGCGAAGAGGCGGTTCATTTTTGTGATGATAAATGTTTTTAGTGATGGCCGGCCGGGTTGATGAGCCGCGAGCCGGAGCGTGATAATTCGGTCTGAAGAAGCTTCCACTTCAGCGCCCGCGCATGACCGTCAATGAACAAATGGTTGGCCGATCCCAGATGACGTTCGGTGGCAACTTGCTGCGCGTAGTTGAACGGCGAGTAGTTGCCGTCGTTGTGTTCCGCAAAGTGGAAATGGTCGTTGAAGGTGTACTTGTCCGCACATTCGGTCATGAACATCGTTTCGGATGTGGACGGAATGCGGCCAATCGTCGAGTAGTCCGCCTGGCCCGGGGGCGGCGGCGTGAGGTAATCGTTCACGGCATAGCTGTAAGGGCGAGTGGTCTTGTCATCTGACGGACAGCGCCAGAGGACTTTTCCTCCAGCGTAGGGCTGCAGTGAGTTGACCCATGATTGCCCCGAATGTTGCGACCTCGGCAGCGATTGCTCATGGTCGTCCGCGTAGAGGTGGCTGCAAACGCCGATCTGTTTGAGGTTGCTCAGACAATGCGTGGCCTTCGCCCTCGATTTGGCGCGACCAAGGGCCGGCAGCAGCATCGAGGCGAGAACGCCGACGATGGCGATCACCACCAGCAGTTCGATCAACGTGAAACCACGTCGTTTGATTGTCTTCTGCAAAGTCATCCAATCAGCGTCCAGAAGGGCGCGAAATAACATGGGGAACGAGACGCCTTGGCATGGGTAATCTCTCGTGCGATCAGGCGCGGACGAAACGGACTCTATGAAAGGGCGCCGCGTGGAGGCAGCAGAAGGGGCTTGTGAACGATTCCGCGCGCGGCGGGCAACGTTTCCGGCTGGAGACGAAAATCATTGGGGGGTGAAAAGACAAACACCGGGCGGGCAGAGATGAATTCCAGTTTCTTGAGTTGCAGCGTGAACTCGGTTTTCTTCTCGGACTTCTTCCCTTCCGTGATCGAGGAGCAAAGTCGGCAGGGATGTTGGCCGTCAAACGTTCGCTGAACGGCTTCAGTGAAACTGTACTCCTGGAGGTTGTCGGACAACATCGTCGTCCACGCCACAGATTGGAGGAACAACCAATGTCCGCCGGTCGCCGCAAGGAGCGCGATAGCGAGAAGGATATGTCCGAACCGATTCAACACGCAATCATCTTAATCCCCATTTGGCATGCTACAAGCAAGATTTGGGTCCGTCGTGGACGGAGTGTTCCGCAACCGCAGACGTATCACCGTTCCACAATCCACACGAGCGTGCCGATCGGCAGTTTGTCGAACAGCGGGATGAGGTCGCGGTCGGCAAGGTGGATGCAGCCGCACGACGCCGGTTTGCCGATGGACGACTGGTTCGCCGTACCGTGGATGTAAATGTAGCGCGCGTGTGAGTCCACATTGCCGCTGCAATTGAATCCCCGCTCAAGTCCCTCCAGCCACAGGATGCGAGTGGTGATTTTGGCGTCGGCAAATTCCGGCTGCGAGGTATGGCCGATGGTTTTGCGCGCCTTGAATACCGTGCCTGCGCGTTCGCCGTCACCAATCTTTTTGGCGATGCGATGCAGTCCAAGCGGCGTGCAATTCGAGCCTTCCTGTTGGCCGATGCCAAAACGCGAAGTGGAGCAGGGGAGCGATTGTGTCAAAGCACCATTCTCAAACACCAACAGCGTCTGATTGGCGATGTTGACGATGAGCACAAATTGCGTCGGTTCGACGCCGTGGTGTTTGCAGGCAGACAGGAAGGCTTCCAAGCTATTTCAGTTTCTTCGCGAGCACTTTGGAGTTGCGTCCGCTTTGTTCGTATTTCTCGCGCCGGGCGGGCGGCAGATCGTCGGGTGAGCCTTCGGTAAAACCGCCCTTGGACTGGAAGTAGGTGAACGCCTGCGTCGAGAGCGTGACGAGTTCGCTCAATCCCATTTCCCTGGCCTTGTTCTCGACGAACTGGATGAGCTTGCGTCCGATGCCCTGGTTTTCGTGCGAGGAACTGACGTAGAGGCAGGCCAGTTCGCCCTTATTTTGCTCGGGATAAAGATGCAGCGCGACACACGCCACCGGGTTTTTGTCTATTTCGAACAGGTAATAGTCGGCCAGATTCTTCTCGATACCGGGCCTTGTGCGTTTGACGAGTTCATCGCTGGCGACGGAATTCTTGGTCAACTTGAGGATGTGCCGCACGTCCTTCTTTTTCGCGGGCCGGATTTGTTGGTATTCGTTGGCGTAAATGAGCGTGCCGATGCCCTCGTTGGAGAAAACCTCGGCGAGCAAACCCTCGTCCACGCGACCGTTGATGATGTGAACCCGTTGGACTCCCGCCCTGCACGCCGCAATGGCGTACTGCGCCTTGGAGAGCGATTCGGGACTGAAGTCGCATTTGTTTTTCTCCATCAACGCCTCGAGGTCGCCCACGAGCATCTGTCGGATGAGCTTGCCCTGGCAGACGAGACCGTCCGTGGACGTGATGAACATCAGCTTGGTTGCCTTGAGCGCATCGGCGACTGAGACGGCGACGTTGTCGGAATTGACGCGGTAAGTTTTGCCGTCGCCGTCGAAGCCCAGCGGTGGGATGACGGGAATGACACCCTGCGCGAGCAGTGTTTGGAGCAGTTCGGTGTCCACGCGTTCGACCTTGCCGGTGAGCAGATGGTCCACGCCCAAGATGATGCCCATCGGGTGGGCGATGATGGCGTTGGTGGACGCGGCGCGGAGGTCGTTGGTGGAAAGGCCTTCGAGGATCTCGTGCGTCAAACGGTTGGCCGCCGTGAGGGAGAGCTTCAACGTGGCTTCGTCGGTGACGCCGCTCCCGTCGAGATTTGAAGGAGCGACCTTCTGTTCCTCTCCCAGCGATTTGATCTGCGCGGCGGCACCGTGAACCATCACCACCCGGATGTTCAACGAGCGCAAGACCGCCACGTCCAGCAGGATGTTCGGGAAGTTCTCGTCGGTGACAACGGCCCCGTCAATGGCCAGGATGAAGGTCTTTTCCCGGAATCGCGGAATGTATTGCAGGATGCCCCGCAGGTCAGTTGGTTTCACGTTGGCTGTCTGGTTGTTTCATCGGCAGGGAGATAAGTATTCTGTTTCAGGATTGATTCAATCATAATTTCCGTGAGACGGGTCGGGAGTGAGTGCATTTTTTTTAGTGTTTTGGGGAGTTATTTCACCTGCAAATTCGTTGACCGGATGGGACCGCAGTGCTAAAAGCCTCTCAAACCGGCACCATCTGCACCCAGAGTGTGGGTTCAATTAACAAGAGTAAAAATATGAAGAGGCAACTTATCCTGCTGTTTTCGACCGTGTTCTGTGCCGCGACGGTCGGCGCGGCCGCGAACTACGGCTCGAATTCAACCCCGGTCAAAACCCAGTTGCGCTCTGTTTCCGTGGCTGAATTGCCCGCCATGGCCGCCAGATTGGTGGCCGCTTCCAGCCAGGAGTCCGCAAACGCAACCACCGAGTCCGTCGTGGCCACAGCCATCGAAATCCGCAAAACGACCGCAGTTGCGGTGGTTGGTGCGATCTCGAAACAAACACCGCACCTCGCGGCAGTGGCTGCCGGCAAGGCCGCAGAACTGTTACCGAGGGAGGCCGGTTGGATTGCCCGTGCCGCAGTCAGTGCCGCTCCCGATCAAGCCGCAAACATCGTTGCCTTGGTCTGCAAGTCCGCCCCGGCTCAATACGCGGTTGTGGCTTCCACGGTTGCGCGCTTGGTACCCTCCGCCGACCAGCAAGAAATTCTTGAAAGCGTTTCCTCCGCTTTGCCTGCGGTGAAGCCGTACGTGGAACGCGCGGAAGCCGACATTCGGAGTGAAGTCGTTCCTGCGGAAAGTTCCGCGCCGGTGACAATCGCGGTTGAAACCGTCATCACCCGAACCGGCACGATCATTGACACGGCTGCTGCCAAGGCTCAAACGTCAACTGAGAGCATCGTCACCGGCGACGTTTCCGGCGACGTTTCGGCGGCGGCATCCGATGTTTCCCTCAACGGCGGCAAGAAGAAAGGGCCGCCCGTTGGCGTTCCACCCCATGGGCCTCCCGGCAACAAGCCTCCCTTCGGGCTTCCGCCAGGTCCGCCTCACGGACAGCCGCCGTACGGCCCTCCCCCAGGTCACGGCCACGATTACTCCGGTCGTTGTTGAACAATATTGAATTTCACCAAGCCCGCTTCTGGCGAAGCGGGCTTTTTTGTTGTGGGCAGGAAGTCTCAATTGACGTGTTCTGATTGCAGGCCAATAATCTGTCACGAATCAACGGGACACCAAGAATTATCGCGCGCTGTGAAACTGACTTACTATGGACACTCGTGTCTGGCGGTTCATACCGCCGGCAAAACCCTGCTCTTCGACCCTTTCATCCGCCCCAATGATCGCGCAAAGCACATTAACGTTGAGGCCGTGCAAGCCGATTATCTGCTCATTTCTCACGGACATTTTGACCACGTCGCCGACGCTGTTGAGATTGCAAATCGCACCGGGGCCACGCTGGTGTCCAATTACGAAATCTCCGTCTGGGCCGCCAATCAAGGAGTGGCTCGCACTCATGGAATGAACCACGGCGGCGCGTGGAAGTTCGATTTCGGGCGCGTGAAATATGTTCCCGCCATCCATTCCAGCAGTTTTGCCGATGGCAGTTACGCGGGGCATCCCGGTGGATTCGTCATCGAAACAGCCGAAGGCAATTTCTATTTCTCAGGCGACACCGCGCTCACAATGGACATGAAACTTATCGGTGAATCGACATCGTTGCAATTCGCTGCGCTCTGCATTGGGGACAACTTCACCATGGGCGTGGACGATGCCATCAAAGCGGCCGACTTCATTCGCTGTAAACGAATCGTGGGAATCCACTACGACACCTTCCCTCCCATCCAAATCCATCGGCAAGACGCCATCGGCAAGTTCAAAGCCGCAGGCAAAGACCTCCTCTTACCCGATATCGGCGAGACGATAGTCGCTTAGAGCATTTTTCAAGAAGAATGTCGCATACTCTGATGCGAAAGTCGCCCCTCACCCTGTCCCTCTCCCCATTCGATGGGGAGAGGGTGGTCGCCAGGCCGGGTGAGGGGAATTTCGTTTTCGACATTCTATTTGAGAACTGTTCTAACATGTTCTGAACAGGTAATATGCTACCGCACCGGCAATTTGTGGTGCGTTCGGTTCATTTTTTATTGAACATAATAAACTTCCGGCTATAACACTTTTCATCGCGCATGAATCCCGTCGTATCCCAGGACGTTGCGGTCGAGAGTGGGCCGATGGTGACCCGGCCTCTCAAACCGGTCGAAATCGAGGTTATTGACCAGTTCGTGCAGTATTCCCGCGCCCTCGGTCAGCCCCGTTCCGTTGCTGAAATTTATGGACTCCTGTTTCTGTCGCCCAAGCCCCTCGCGATGGATGACTTCACGGAACGCCTTCAATTGAGCAAAGGCTCTGCGAGCCAGGGATTGAAGTTTTTACGCGACTTGGGAGCCGTGCGAATGATCTATGTGGCCGGCGACCGGCGCGCTCATTACGAAGCCGTGGCGCAACTGCGCAAACTGGTGAGCAGTTTCCTTGAAAAACAATTTCTCCCGCACATCGCAGAAGGTGAAACCCGGCTGGAACGGCTCGCGGCGTCTTTGGAATCACTGCCACCCGCAGAACGCGAACATGTCGCGCGGCGGATCGCGCTGTTGCGAAGCTGGACGGCGAACGGCCGACGCATACTGCCGGTGCTGTTGAAACTGATGGGCAGCTAGGGAAGGCCATCGTGCTTGTGGGATTGGACATAACCCGATGAACTGGCATGTCATCGCGGCGTTTGAGACGAAGACTGTTTTGATTGAACGACTCAAAACGGCCAAGGGCGGCAGCTTGTCGCAAAACTGAACGCGGTCTTGCACCCACAGATTCCAACATTCAGCGTTCAGCCTTTAGCCTTTAGCCTTTAGCCTTTGTCTTTCAGACATTAGCCTTTCCCCATGAACATACTGGTAACCGGCGGTGCGGGATTCATTGGCAGCCATCTTGTGGACCGGCTGCTGGCTGAGGGACACAACGTCACCGCGCTCGACAACTTTGATCCATTTTATCCCGCGACAATCAAGGAGGCGAACATCGCAGCGCAGTTGCGACACTCGTCGTACCACCTTGTGAGGGCGGACATTCGCGACACTGAGATCCTCAAAACACAACTCAACGCCGACTTCGACATCATTGTTCACCTCGCCGCAAAGGCAGGTGTTCGGCCCTCCATCGAAGACCCCGTCGGCTACCAGCAGGTCAACGTGGCTGGCACGCAGAACCTGTTGGAATTCGCGCGCGAACGCGGCATCAAACGCTTCGTCTTCGCTTCCTCCTCGAGCGTTTATGGAGTCAATCCCGACGTCCCGTGGGGCGAAAGCGAAGCGGGCCTCAGACCCATCAGCCCCTACGCCGCCACAAAAGTTGCCGGGGAACTGTTGGGACACGTCTACAGCCACCTTTACGGAATCCGCTTCATCGGCCTGCGCTTCTTCACCGTGTATGGACCGCGACAGCGACCCGACCTGGCCATTCACAAGTTTTCAAAACTCATTCTCGCGGGCAATCCGCTGCCGTTCTTTGGCGACGGCAACACCAGCCGCGACTACACGTTTGTTGCCGACATCGTGGACGGCATCCGTGCGGCGATGGACTACAACGCCAGCAACTACGAACTGTTCAACCTAGGCGGCGACCATCCGGTGACGCTGAACGAACTGGTTGCGTCCATCGAAGATGCGCTCGGCCTAAAGGCCACGCTGGACCGGAAGCCCGAACAACCCGGCGACGTTCCGCGCACCTGGGCTGACCTGGCCAAGTCCAAAAAGCTCCTCGGCTACAGTCCCAAAGTCCCGCTCAAAGACGGCCTCGCGCAATTCGCAGCGTGGGTGAATGCCGGGCTTCGTCAGCAACTGCCAGGATGACTTCGATGAAATCACGTTGAGCCAGCCGACTACAACCGACGGAACCGCCTCAGCACCGTCCGTCTGCCTCGCGGACCTCAAGCGAAAATCTGTGCGAGGCGGTTTGATCACCTTCGCGTCGCAGGGCACCGGGGTGGC
>DAOLDN010000169.1:0-7469 GCA_035327385.1 Verrucomicrobiota bacterium
CGGCGCCCACCGCGTCGCGAGAGATCAGCCAGCCAATGCCCGCGCCGACCGCGCCGGATGAAACCAGCACGATGTCGCGGCCCGCCTTGCGTTGGGCGGCGACCTGCGAGACCAGTTGTTCCAACTGCGCCGGATCGGGTTGTTTGCGGCTGTCCGTAAGGACACCGGTCCCGAGCTTGACCACGATGCGTGTGGCGTTTTTGAGATCGTCGCGTCGCATGTCGCGAAAGGTAGTGGGAACGGCGTGAAAGGAAAATCGCAAAAGTGACTCCGATAACCGGAACACCAGATTTCAAACAATGCAGGCGATAATCAGACCGTGCCGGTTTGAAGATTCACTGGAACTGGCAGTCAAGGGAAGCAGTCACGCTCCAATCATCGTCCGGACGGTTTCGGCCAGTTCCTTTGCCTGGTACGGTTTGGCCAGAAAGAGGTCCGGCTTGATGGCGGAGGTGCGGTAGATGTTTTCATCCACCGTGCCGCTGACGAGGATGATCTTCTGCGCGGGGTTGGCTTTGCGACATTCGCGGATGAGGTCCATGCCGTTCATCGAGTGCATGGCGTAATCGGTGATGACCAGCGCCGGCGGCGGATTGGCGAGAGTGAAGGCGCGGACGGCGGCAGCGGGATCGCGATAAGTCTGCACCCGGTAGCCGATTGGCTCGAGCACGAGCGCGATCAACTCCAACAGCATAGGCTCGTCATCCACGGCGAAGATGACCTTTGCCGTGCTGGCTGCCGCTCCTTTTTCGATGGGTGTGTTCACGCTCATTCGGGATGAACGACTCCAGTATCCATCGCCAGAAGCCGGTTTCAAGCTGCGAATCAATTCTCATTACGGAACGGCGTCCGTACAATCTGCGATTCCTGTCTTTCACCGTCCGCGCCCCGGCGTCCGTCCCGCTCCGCCGGGACGTTGCCCCGCTGCGCCCGAACGAAATGGCAGCGCGTTCCAGGTTCACTCATGCGCCGGTCGCCAAAGCCGCGAAAAAAAAGGGCGGCGCGCGGCGCCGCCCGAATGTTTTCACAATCCCGGATGCAGCATCAGTAGGCCGCTTGCGCGCCTTTGATGGAGCGTTTCTTCATCCACGGCATCATGCCGCGAAGACGGGCGCCGACTTTTTCGATGGGATGGTTCTCGCCCTTCTTGAGCAGCGCGTTGTAGCGTTTGTAGCCGGTCTGGTATTCCTTGACCCAGTCCTTGGCAAACTTGCCGGTCTGGATGTCTTTGAGCGCCGACTTCATGCGCTTTTTCACGCTGGCGTCAATGATCTTCGGACCGACGCTCACGTCGCCCCACTTGGCTGTCTCGGAAACCGAGAATCGCATTCCACTGATGCCGGCCTCGTTCATGAGGTCCACAATGAGTTTCAGTTCGTGCAGGCACTCGAAGTAGGCCATCTCCGGCGAGTAACCGGCTTCGACGAGTGTTTCGTAGCCAGCCTGCACCAAGGCGCTTGCGCCGCCGCACAGCACGGTTTGTTCGCCAAACAAATCCGTCTCGGTCTCCTCCTTGAACGTGGTTTCGATGACACCGGCGCGAGTGCCGCCGATGCCTTTGGCCCACGCCAGCGCGGTCGCTTTGGCTTTGCGACTGGGATTCTGATAGACAGCAATCAATGACGGCACACCCTTGCCCTCGGTGTATTGACGGCGCACGATGTGGCCCGGGCCTTTCGGCGCGACGAGGATGACGTCCACGTTCTTCGGCGGGACGATGGTCTTGAAATGGATGGAAAAGCCGTGCGAGAAGAGCAGCGTCTTGCCGGGCGCGAGATTGGGTTTGATGTCCTTCTCGTAGGCCTTGGGCTGTTTGGTGTCGGGAATGGCGACGAAGATCACGTCCGCGCGACGCACCGCCTCACCGGTGGGATAAACCTTGAAACCCTTTTCACGGGCGACGGCGATGGATTTGCTGCCCTCGTAGAGGCCGATGATGACGTTGCAGCCGCTGTCCTTGAGGTTCAGCGCATGGGCGTGGCCTTGCGAGCCGAAGCCGAGCACGGCGAGGGTTTTGTTCTTGAACAGGTTCAGGTTGGCGTCCTTGTCGGTATAAACTTTTGCAGGCATTGATTGATTGAGTGTTGAGGGTTGAAAGTTGAGCGGGATGGATTCCTACTTGATGTTAAACTTGCTCCTGATTGAAAACTTGAACCGTCACTTGCGCGGCATGGCGACCTTGCCGGTGCGGGTCAGGTCCACGATGCCGAAGGCGTTCATCAGTTCGATGAACTTTTCCACCTTGCTCTCGTTGCCGGTGATCTCGATGGTCAGGCTTTTGGGTTGAACGTCCACAATCTTGGCGCGGAAGATGTCGGTGACCTGCATGACCTCGGCGCGGGATTTGGAATTCACGGAAACCTTCACCAGCACGAGTTCGCGGTCCACGTATTCGTCCTCGCGGAAGTCGCGCACGTGGAGGACATCGGGCAGTTTCTGGAGTTGTTTGACGATCTGTTCCAGCGTGGACTCGTCGCCGTGGGTGACGATGGTCATGCGGGAGGCGGTGGCGTCGTGGGTGGGGGCGACGTTGAGGGTGTCAATGTTGTAGCCGCGTCCGCTGAACAGTCCGGCGATGCGCGTGAGCGCGCCGAATTTGTTTTCCACCAAGACTGATATTGTGTGTCTCATAAAATCCCGATTGGACAGGGGGTCGAAGGCTAACAACGGGGCGTGCCGCGGTCAAATTTCAAATTGCCCGTTTCAAATTGCTCGTTCCGGCGGTCGGTTCAAGCTTGTCTCAAAAATCATCAAAGAAAAACCCCCTTCCAGTCTTGCCGGAAGGGGGAATGTGATTTTTAACTCAGATTAGAACGTGTAGATGATGTTAGCGAAGAGGCCCACACCACATTCTTCAGAGTATTCGTCGTCGAATTCAGCGCGGATTTCCAAGCGGCTGATGACGTTGGCGAACAGATCGTATTGAACTGTGCCCGTTAAGCCGTAGTAGCAGCCGTCAGAGGAACTGCCGCCGTCCGGGTCATATTCCCACCAACCATATTCACCGCGGCCGTGGAAGCTCAACTTTTCCGTGGCCTTGAACGAGGCATACAACCCGATGACGTAATGTTCGTCCTTGTCGCCGCTATCGGTCCAGCGGGCGTAGTCGAACGCAGCGCCAACGGTCAGGTCGGCAATGGGAGTATTGGCCACCACACCGGCATAGTAGTTGAACGTGTTGTCTCCGGAACCGGCTGCGCCTCCGCTTACCACACCCGTATAGAGGGATGAACCGGCGAGGAAGCCCATCGAGTCAGGCGCAGTCAGTTGAACCGACCCCATGAACGTCTTGCAGTAGAAGTCTTCCAAGTCGTCGCCCTTGCGCGCGTTGATGCCGCCGTAGGTGGTGTTTGCGATACCACCCTGGACTCCGACCAACTCACTGAAACGATAAGCGAGGAGGACGCCCGTGTGCTGGGTCGGCTCAACCCAATAACCCCAGGAACGCGTGAAGTTGGGGTTGTTGCCCGCTTCGAAGACTTCGTAACCGATGATCGTGTCGAACACACCGATTTTGGCTTCCAAGCCGTTTCCGACCGGGAAACGCAGATTGACGTATGCCTGCTTGATACCGAAATCTGAATCGCTGTCGGCGTTTGACGACGGATTGTATCCGACGGCGTCCGGTCCGTACAGGAGGCTGACTTTGCCGCCTGACGCGTATTCTGCTTCGTCGAGGGGTTTTTCGAAATTCAACTGAACGACGTTCAAGTTGAAACCGTTCTGCTTGTCGTAGTTGTTGTAACCGCGGAACGGGATCGCCATCATGGGCGAATCTTCGTAGTCATTGCCGCAAGGGCTGAGGCCGTATTCGATTGAGGTATCAATGTAACCGCTGATGATCAGACCTTGGATGGCTGACTGAACCGGGCTCAGGTTGTTTGAGTCCGCCTTGGCGGTCATCGTAGATGCGAGACTGACGGCTCCGACAGCGGCCAATCCCAACGTCCATTTATTTAACTTCATTTGGTTCCTCCGATGGTTGGTTGTTCTTACTTTGGTTGTTTTACGTGTTCTCCGTAGCATTTACGGGGGAATACACTTCACCCCGCCTGCACCCTGTGGTGCAATTGGGCGGATTATTAAGAAAATCCGCCAATATTGACAACTAATTTTTGTGACACCGCCCGCAACCAGCGTTCCATTAAATGCTTAACAATTTAATAATCAGCAATTTATTCCGTGTCTAATAACATAGGACGCAGTGTCTCATTTCTTTTTGAAAAGGTCCCCAATGCTTTTGCCAACCTTGTCCACGGCACCGCCGACAGCTTCTGTGGCCTGCTTGCCCACCTCGGAAATCCCGGTGTCCGCAACGGCCTTGAGTGTTCCGGTCACCAAGGCGGACAGGACTCGCTGTGTCAAATCGGCAGGTGTGATGCCCTCCGAACCTGTGCCAAGGTTTGCCAGGCTGATGTCCGGCAAGGGAATGGTCGGTCCGCCAACGATGTGAACCTTGGCCCCGGTGATCTTGAATTCGTCCACCTGCAGTTTCTTGGCGGGGGCCGTTTCTCCGGGTTTGGATTCCGTTGATTTTTCCGCGCCGGCGGCGGCGTTCACGTTGTCCATGATGGCGGTGAGGTTGTTCTTGAGCGGGCCGCCCTCGAACGTGATTTCAGGGGATTCCACCACGATGGATTTGACGACGACCTTGTCGGACAGCACCGAACCGGGGCGGACGGCGACATGGGCGCTGCCCACACTGATGGCTTGGGGCGATTTGTAACCCTCAGGATTGCCCACCACAAGGCCCTTGACCCTGGCCGATCCGCCCAGCAGCGAGAGATGCACGCTGTCCAGTTTGATGTCCACCTTGGTGACCTGCGGGCCGACGGTCTCGATACCCTTCTTCACGATGCCGTCCAGAAAGAAGCCCACAACCAGCACGGCAGCCACAATCACCACGACCACCGCGACAACTGCGCCAATGAGAATCTTTTTCATAGTGCAGCCATTGAACACCAAACCCCGGTTTTGGCCAGCATATTTGAACATCCGGCGCACAAGCTCCAAACATCAATCCGGCACGCGTCTGACGGTTTGTTTGGAGCTTGGAGTTTGATGTTTCTCTGGAGCTTGGTGTTTGGAGTTTGGAGTTTTTTTGACGTTGGACGTCCTTTGACCCACACCCCGCTGCACAATCCGCGCTGTGAACAACTCGTCGTGGATTAACTCCCGATGACGGTTTAATGAATGGTGGTTGACCATGAGCGCACAAGGCCCAATCCGAATCCTGCACGTGGATGGCGACAGTTTCTTCGCCAGTTGCGAGATCGCGCTCAATCCCAAGCTCGAAGGCCGTCCCGTCTGGGTCGGCGGCGGACGACAGGGCAACGGCATCGTCATCGCCGCCAATCGCGCGGCCAAGAAATTCGGCATTGTCACCGGACTGGCGTGTTTCGAGGCGCAACGACTCTGTCCGCGCGGCGTGTTGTGCCGTCCGCACTATGATGATTACCGCGAACTCTCCCGCCGCATGTTTCGCATCATGGAGGAATACTCGCCCACGCTCGTGCCCACTTCCATTGACGAGGGATTTCTGGACCTCACCACCATGGACCGTCACGTCTGGCGTGACACCACGCCGGAAAAATATGCGAACGGACTTCGCGACCGCATCCAGCGCGAAACCGGACTGCCTGTCTCCGCCGGCATGGGCAATTCCTCGCGACTGGCCAAACTCGCCACCGACGCCTGCAAACCCGGTTTCCACGAGGTCAAACCCGGCGACGAAAAGGAATTCCTTCGCGACCGTCCGTTGCGCGAATTGTCGGGCATCGCCAGCCGCCGCGAACGTTCGCTGCTGGCCCTCGGCGCAAGGACGTTTGGCGACGTTGCGAAACTACCGTCGCATTTGCTCCAGAAAAAATTCGGCATCTGGGGACAACAACTGTGGCTGTTCTCCAACGGCCTGTGGAACGAGCCGTTGCTGCTCACGGTCAAGGACCGCACCACCATCTCCAGCAGCACCACCCTGCCCCACGACCAGCCGGACTACGAAGCCGCGCTCACGTTCACACTCAGCGAGGCCACGCGCATGACCGGCCAGTTGCGCCGCGAACAACTCCAGCTTCGCGAACTGTCCCTCACCATCCGCTTCAACGATTTCAGCGAAGTCGGTGGCAGTCATCGTTTCCAGCATCCGCAGTTTCAAAACTCCACCATCAACGCCACGCTCGAACAGATTTTCCGTGAAATCATGGCCGCGCAGGCCAGACCCGTCCGCCAGATCCGCATTGCCTTCTGGAATCTCTCGCGTCTCGACACACAACCCACGCTCTGGGGACGCACCGACGCCGAACGCTGGGGCGCGCTCGACGAGGCCTCGCACAAACTCAATTCACAACTCGGCAAAACCGCCGTGATGACAGGCGCGCAACTGGCCCTGCGCGAACGCGAAGCCGCCTTCAAGAACCCAAAGGCCAAGTGTCCGTTCGTGCCGCAGCGCGAAATGATCAAAAAACTCTGGGGCAACGACGAAGACCCGCTGGCCTTCAAGAGCGACTGGGAAACGCGCCTCAGCAAAGTCAGCCGTCATCACCACGAAAAGACGTAGCAGATTGCGTCAACTCCGGAAGAACCGCGCCGCGAGGAAACTGGCCACTGCGCCAAAGCAGGCCAGAACCGCCAGCGGCAGCAGCGCCGCCCCGAAGCCGCTGCCGAAACTGATGAGTTGATGCAGGGCCTTCAACGCCCAGCCCGTCGGCAGACACAAAGCGATTTTTTGGAGCGTCGGCGGTGCGATTTCCAGCGGCCACCAACAACCGCCCAACGCGCCCATCAACAAACCCGCCAGCACGCAAACCCCGGTGACACGGTCTTCTGAGGCAAACACCGATCCGACGAGCACGCCGAAGGAACTGCCAACCCACGCCAGCACCAGCAACGTGAGCGTCACCGCCGGAAGATTCGCGCCGAGATTCACGCCCAACGCAAATCTTCCCACCGCCAGGAAAAATAAAATCTGCACCGCGCCCAGCAGAAGCAGGCCGTAAATCTTGCCCGTGACCATTTCGAGTTTCGTCACAGGATTCACCGTCAGCCTGCGGATGACTCCGTTGCGCCGCTCCGCCGCCACGCTCGCGCCGCCAAAGATCATCAGGTTCATCATCAGATACATCACCAGATTGCCCGGCAGCGAGAAGTTGAACCCGGACGGAACGGGTTTGCGTCCGGCGAAGGTTGCGTCGAGTCCAACGGGATCGGGCCTTTTCATCACTTCACGCAATGACGCCTCGGTGATGCTGTCCGGCGCGTTGGTTTGCGTGGCGGCTTCGAGCAGGTGACTGTTCATGGCGATCAGGGCGCGAACGAGGCGCACCTCGATGATTGCGGCGTCGGCCTCCGCCGAGCCGTCGCGATTGAGGAATCCGATCCTGGATTGTTCGCCGTTCAACACGCGGCTGGTGAAGTCGGCGGGCATGTGGATGGCGCGCGCTGCGGACTCGCGATTCGTCGGGTTGAGCAGC
>DAOLDN010000170.1:0-7428 GCA_035327385.1 Verrucomicrobiota bacterium
TGACGCCGAGAAGTTTCTGCGCTTCCACTGCGAATTCCATCGGCAGTTCCTTGAACACTTCCTTGCAGAAGCCGTTGACGATCATGTTCACGGCGTCCTGCGTGGCAATGCCCCGCTGGTTGCAGTAAAAAATCTGGTCCTCGCCGATCTTCGACGTCGTCGCCTCGTGCTCCACGGAGGCGGTGGTGTTCTTGACCTCGATGTAGGGGAACGTGTGTGCTCCGCATTTGTCACCGATGAGCATCGAGTCGCATTGCGAGAAGTTGCGGGCGTTGGCGGCGCTTTTGCGGATCTCCACCAGGCCGCGATAGCTGTTCTGGCCGCGTCCGGCGGAAATGCCTTTCGACACGATCGTGCTGCGCGTGTTCTTGCCGATGTGAATCATCTTCGTCCCCGTGTCCGCCTGCTGACGGTTGTTGACGACTGCAACAGAGTAAAACTCGCCCTTGGAATTGTCGCCAAGCAGAATGCAGCTTGGATATTTCCAGGTGATGGCCGAACCGGTTTCGACCTGTGTCCAGGTGATGTGCGAGTTCCTGCCTTTGCACAGGCCGCGTTTGGTCACGAAATTGTAGATGCCGCCGACACCGTTTTCGTCACCCGGATACCAGTTCTGGACGGTGCTGTATTTGATCTGCGCGTTATCGAGCGCCACGAGTTCGACGACGGCCGCGTGCAACTGGTTTTCGTCGCGCATCGGTGCCGTGCAACCTTCGAGATAGCTGACGGACGCGCCCTCGTCGGCAACGATGAGTGTGCGCTCGAACTGGCCGGACTTGGCTGCGTTGATGCGGAAATAGGTCGAAAGCTCCATCGGACAGCGGACGCCCTTTGGGATGTAAACGAACGAGCCGTCGCTGAACACGGCACTGTTGAGCGACGCGTAGAAATTGTCCGTGTACGGAACGACCGAACCGATATATTTCTTCACGAGGTCGGGATGCTCCTGGATGGCCTCGCTCATCGAGCAAAAGATGATTCCCTTTTCCGCCAGTTGCTCGCGATACGTAGTACCAACGGACACAGAATCAAACACCGCGTCCACTGCCACGCCCGCGAGACGTTCGCGTTCACGCAACGGGATGCCGAGTTTCTCGTAAGTTTCCAGCAACTTGGGATCAACCTCATCCAGGCTTTTCGGGCCTTCGGACTGCGACTTGGGCGCGACGTAATAGGTGATGTCCTGGAAATTCACCGGCGGGTATTTTACAAACTGCCACGTCGGCTCGGTCATCGTCTGCCAGTAGCGAAACGCCTTCAAGCGCCATTCCGTCATCCACGCAGGCTCCCTTTTCTTGGAGGAGATGAGTCTGACGGTGTCCTCGTTCAAGCCCGGCGGAGCGGACTCGGTTTCGACGTCGGTGACGAAGCCGTATTTGTATTCCTGTTTGACCAGGGTTTCGATGGTTTCAGTTGCCGTGCTCATGAAAAATGGTGGCGATTATTTCTTTTTCGCGCAGTCGGCGCATAGGCCGTGAACGGCGATCTCGCAGCGATCAATCTTAAATCCCTTCGGGCTCGGCAGAACAGCCGAATCCGCAGCCAGTCCCACGTCGAAAACCGCGCCGCACTTGTCACAGAAGTAATGCGCGTGTTCCTCCATGTTGGAACAGAACCGTGTGGCACCGCGCTCCAGTTGCACCTGGCGCACGAGGCCGCTTTGAACCAGCGCGTCCAGGCAGTTATAGACCGTGGCCAACGAGATGTCCGCCATGCCTTTCCTGGCGCGGATGAAAACCTCCTCCGCAGTGGGATGGTCCAGTTGCCGTGAAAGAACCTCGTACACATGCCGCCGCTGGCCCGTCAGGCGAAAGCCGCTGGTGGCGAGCTTTTCGCTGACGTGCCGGTCGAGGTTCGTGTGTTCCGCACTTTTCACTTCTGGAAAGGTTAGCGACCAAAATCGGCGCGTCAATGGTTATTTAGAATGATTCTAAATATGGACGCGCCGGAACTGCGGATGCCGGCGCAGGGCGTTGAGATTGAAGGGCGACAGCGGGGCGCGGCGGTATTCGTCGTGCGTCAACGGCTCGGCGCTGGTGGACTTGGCGGCGCGTTCGAGCCAGCGCGCGTCCAGCGGCTCGTCCAGCAGCAGGAGATCGTTGGCGGCCACGGTGGTTTCCTCCTTCAATCCCGTGGGCCGACCGCGCCCGACAAAGAACCCTGCCAGCAACATCGAGACGCGAACCAGTGTGCTGCGCGAATACGTCGTCAACGAGCAAGGGCGGGAGGAATCCAGCAGACCGAAAAGATTGTTGAACACGGACTGGGTCCACATGGCGGGATTACGGGCAGGGGAAAAAGCGTCGTACAGGATGGCGTGGGGCTTTGTCATCGCCGCCGCTTCCGGCATGGTGACGAATGACGGGAAATCCGCAAGGACCAGTTTCCAGTCCACACGCCGGCTGCCCGTGTCGAATGTCAGATGATGTCGTGCGGACAGTTCCTTGAGGTGCGATTCGTGGCCCTGTGGATAGACCAGTTCGGATGCGTGTTGGATGGCGAAATCCAACGGGGCCGAGGTGTTGTCGAAGCTGATCAGCCGCAGGGGGCAGCGGCTGTCGTGGGTCAATCGCAGGAGGGTCAGCGCGTTGGCTGCCGCGCCCAGGCCCACGTCCCAGACGACAAATTCGCCGGTGTGGGCCGCGATGCGTTGGCGGAGATTCAACTGACTGACGTAAAGGGATTCGGCTTCGGCGACGGGGCCGAGTCCGGGATGCATGGTTTCAGCATACGCCTGGGAGCGGATTGCAAATGAGCCGGAGGACAGCTTGACGATTGTCAGTTCGCGCGACACGGACTGAGTGTCCGCCGCGAACGCGAGCCGTCAAATTCAAAAAGGCAGGTTCAATACCACCAACACACCCTTGATGATCCGGTTTCGGTGTATTTGGGTTTCATCTCCTTGAAGTTTTTCCACTCGACGTGAGAATCGAGGAACAGAATGTTGCCGCCGGAAGGCCTGGTGCCTCTGACAATATGAGCCGAACCATGCCGTCCGCCCCGGCTGGCGGCGACATTCCCGGAGTTCAAGCTGGAATCATCGAAGTTGTATGTTGTGCCGGGTCCCGAAATGACATTGTCCACGACCAGGGGTGCCGCCACGGGGTTGTTGGTTTCCGTCATCGTCCTTAACAAGCTGCCCCTGTCTTCGGGTGCCTGCCCCGGTTGGATGAAGCCAGGAGGCATGACTGTGTCGGGGATATTGGCGGCCAGTCCAGCGGTGATGTCTGCGGGAGATTCTTGCAATCGTCGTATCAACAAGCCGTATCCAATGACCCGGCGTGATCCGTTGAAGTTCCACCACCCTCCCGCCAATGTTTCGCTTCTGAAAATGGTGTCGTCCGAAATTCCAGCCGTGAAGGCTGGACAGTAAAACACTTGCGGCTTCGCCCCGGCAGTGACGATGACGTCCGCCTGGTGATTGGGCACGTCCCACAAAAAGCCTCCCAACCTTGGAGCCGTGGGTAGTCGCTCCTTGTTGTCATTGGCGTACATCTGGATCGCAATCCCGAGTTGGCGCAGATTGCTCATGCACTTGGTTCGGCGGGCGCGTTCCTTGGCGCTGTTCAACGCCGGCAAAAGCATCGCGGCGAGGATGGCAATGATGGCGATGACCACCAGCAGTTCGATGAGTGTGAACGCTTTGGGCAGGGCGTTGGAGCGGGCATGTGAAGGGCGAGATTTCATAAGTTCCGGGTTGTGTGCAGTGTACGCGAGTATATGCGGCTGTCAACGAGGCGTTCACTGGCGACACGAAATCAAGGGCTATGGAAAACTTGGATCCCGGAATCGAAGCTCGACTCCTCCAGCGGTCGCTCTTGGCCTCTGAGAGATGAGGCGTCCCGGTTGATTGTGGGAAGCCAAGGAATCGCTCCGGGTAATACGATGCGGCGGCTAGTCTCGGACGAAAAAAGGGCGGCCGAAGCCGCCCCTTGTGAAATTCTTCCGGGTGTTATTGGTTCAATATCTCTTCTTTTATGAGGCGGAAGTAGCCCCCGTCACCAACTGTTTGAACGGGGTAAGGACTGTTGGCTCCGGGGATGTTCGTGTAGGTGCCGGTTACGGCTGGCGCGCCTTGAAGCGAGTATGCGGCGTCCGGCCACGATAGGGTCACACTGTGCCCGTCACGAACAATGGTCAGTTCGACTGCCGGCACAGGAGGGGTGCCAGCAATCAGGTCTCCCGGCTGCGTCAGGAACAATTGGTATCCGCCAGTGAACGGAGGTCCACTTGTGAACTGCCCCATCACACCCTTGATTGAAGCGGCGAACTCCGGAATCGGCTGGCCGATCACGTCCAGAGCGCGGGTGTCAATTCGAACGAACTGTAGCGCGACCTGACCGAGGAGATTGGTAGCATGATAATTGGCACCGCTGGCGAAGTTGCCTCCGGCACCTTGGAGAAAGACGTTTGAGACGATCACAAGCGAACCTTCAATTGAAGACTCCATCACCGGGAAGTTGCTCAACGTTGCCAGGTCGAGCGGAATCGGTGCCGGAACGGGATTCCCACTGCTGAGTATTTCGACGCTGTGAGTAAAAGTCGCCGCGTTGAGATTCAATTCGAACAAGCCATTGAATTGTCCAAGTGGACCTGTGACCCTCACCAAGTCGCCCTGCGCGGGGCGAATCGAACTGCCGCCAAGCACAAAGACCACGATGCCCGCAGTGGCGTCTTGCATGTAGAATTGAGCGTTCCCGGATGTGGTCAGATTAACGGGAGTCGTGACAACTCCCTCGGCGGTGAAGAGGGTCGTCGTGTCCGTCGGCGTATAGTCCACAGGATCCATCAACGTGCGCAAGTAGGCAATGTTGGTCACCACAGGGGCCACCGCGACAACCGTCAGTGTTGCAGCTTCACTGTTGGTCTCGCCCGCTGAATTGTGAATGCGAACCGAGTAATTACCAGCGTCATTGGTTCGGACGGATGAAATTGTCAGGGTTGCTGTCGAAGATCCTGAAATTGTGGACCCGTCGGGCGTTGGCCCGTCAAAAACATCAGTTTCGCCCTTTTTCCATTGGTAGATGAGTGGGGCTGTTCCAATGGCCCCCACTGTAAATGCCGCAGTCGTGCCGACCTCGTTGGTGCGGCTCTGGGGCTGGCTGGTGATCTGCGGCGGTTCGGTCGTGATGCTCACGTTGCTCCAGCTCAAGCTGAAATTGTCAATTGCGAAGGTGCCACGGCTCTGCGTGCCTGTGGTTGGCGAAAGAGCCGCTATCCGGATCCACACGTTTTCCGGCTGGTTGTTTAGCGCCGTGCCGAAGGAAAACGTCTGATTCGTCCTGCCGAACACCCCAAAAATGGTGTTCGTGCCCCAGTTTGTGTAAGTGCCCAGCGGCGTAAAACTGGTGGGAGTATTGCCGATGCCGTAATCGAGTGTCCAAACCGTGGTCCGTCCCTGCGGGCTCAAATTCTGAAAATCCAGCGACACCTCAAAGCCTCCGAACCCCAACGTATCCTGGATGCGCAGAACGAATGCCGCGCCCGGGTCTCCAAAAGCACCCGTTTGGCGAACACCCGCGGCCCGATCAAGCGCATTGGTCTGCGTCTCGAACGATTCGTTTCCGAGAAAGTTTGTGCTGTCGTTGCTGACTACGGATGCGTAGTTGGCGAAACTTCCCGTAGTCGTGGTCCAGTTCTTGTGCGCGGACGAAAATGAGGCAACTGATCCAAGGTCCGAGGCCGACGCACCCGTGCGGACAGTCCAGCCGTCCGGCAGCGCAATACCAACCTCGTCAAAGTCCTGTGAATAACTTGTTCCGGTGAGGACGAGCGGTTGCGCGTGAAGCGAGTTCACGACGATTGCACATGCCAGGGCAGCGACAGCGAGATATGGGTTGAAGGCTGTTTTCATGTTTTTTCCATGTTTTGTTGCGTGTTATTTCGGGATTTTTTGAGAAACGCGGGTCACGGCTTTCGTGTGCGATACCTGAAATTCCAGATTACGTCGGACAGAAGCGGTTCATTGCCCCCGTCTTGTTCAGCCGTTAGCTGCGCCCGCTTGAAATATGCGGCGTGTCCGTCAAAAAACACGAGGATGCCGCCGTCCCGACTGTGTCGTTTTGGAAACACCCTCCATCGGGCGGCCGGGTTGACCGAGAAAAACAGGTTCTCTGAAGCGCCCGAATCCCTTTCGGTTGAATTAAAGTATTGATCAGCCATGAAGACGGTGGCTGTGACCTTTGGAATGGCCGTGATCTTCGGCATTCGCGGATATTCGATGCTCGGTCCGCTGACTCCGGTGTCGTCGGCCTTCTTCAAGTCAATATTCATCACGTAACTGAAAAACCCGTTGATTCCCGACCCGCTCACCCTTTGGATGTCGGTATCGCTCATGGTAGCGGACGCGCAATGCCAGATTTTTCCCCTGCGCCCGGGAAAGGGCATTATGTTCGCATTCTGCATCGCGCTGCTCGTGATGTCCGTGGCATACGTGGAGAGTGTCTTTTCACCGACGTATTCAGGAATCAAGTTGAACCACGCGTTAGGATCCCGGGCCGTGCCTGTCGGAACCCCGTTGAGCACATTGCCCGGATACTGTCCGTTTGCTCCCATCCCGTCGCGGGGTATTTTATCCCCGCTGTCGCCCACGTAGAGCTGGATTGCCAACCCCCATTGTCGCATGTTCGAGAGGCAGTTGGCGGTTTTTGCGCGGTCTTTCGCTCTCGCCAGAGCCGGCAGCAGCATGGCTGCAAGAATTGCGATGATGGCAATGACCACCAACAATTCAATGAGGGTGAAGGCCGTGCGCTTCTTGCTGTGGTCGCGGTTTCGGGTTTGGTTTCCTCCTGGCATACGTCGCCTTTCGTTAATTGGAACGATTTTTCGCGCCTGAAGCATTGGATGTCAAACTGATATTCGGGTTGTGAACAACTTTCCCGGATGGCTAATCATTCACCGGGAGCACCCGGAACGCAAGTGTCCTTCCTGTGACCGGTCCGTGACTGATTAGAAACGCTGACTTCGCAGCCCGTGCTGGATGCCGGATGCTGCCGCAATGCAAGACGGTCCGGCGGGGGAAAAGTTTCACTTCGTCTGATGCCAGACGACGACAAACGGACTGCGAATCCGTTCAATGACTGGAGGCGGGGGAGGACTCCGACGGCAGGGAGATGCGCACCACACCGGCGTGCCCTGGCGCGGGCGAAAGAATCTCCAGCTTGCCGCGGTGGCTCTCGATGATCTTGCGGCTGACGGAAAGGCCCAGGCCCAAACCGACGTTGCGGGTGGTGTAGAAGGGCGACGGCACGCGCTTGATGGCCTCGGGGGTGAAACCGGTGCCGTTGTCCTCAACTTCAATCTGCAATTCTCCGGGCGCCCCCGATTCGTCCGTCAAGAGGCGCACTCCGATCCTGGCATCGCTGGGATTGGCTTGCAGCGCGTTGATCATCACCTCGGTCAGGGCGTGTTTCAACGCGGCGCGGTCGC
>DAOLDN010000171.1:0-7416 GCA_035327385.1 Verrucomicrobiota bacterium
CCCTTTCTACCACTCCCCCACAAAAATTACCCCCTCAAATTTTGATATGCGCCCGTGATTGTCGTGCGGTCATCTCTTTGCTTTACGGGTGCCGGGTTTGGCCTAAAGTCTCCGCATGGTCGCGCTTGAATCCGTGAAGCTTTTCAGAGACCTCCGACCGGAGGAAATGAGGGCGTTGCGCGCCATTTCACGGGAAAAACGGTTTGCCGCGGGACAGGTCATTTTCGAGGAGGGCGACCCCGGCGACGCCGCGTATGTGTTGAAGGACGGATTGGTGGAGATAGGCAGCGGTGTGAATCCTTCCGAGCGCCGCGTGTTCTCACAGTTTCAACCGGGCGAAGTCTTCGGGGAAATGTCGGTCATCGAACACATGCCGCGTTCGGCAACGGCAATCGCCGCGAAGGATTCGGTCGTCTATTTCATTCCCAGCGGCGAGATGCTCAGTCTGGTGGAGCGGTCGCCGGCGCTGGCGTTGAGTTTGTTGAAGGAGATCAGCGCGCGGTTGCGGGAGTTCAACCAGCAGCATCTTCGCGAGGTCCTGCAGGCCGAACAACTGGCCGTCATCGGACGCTTCGCGAGGGCCATCGTCCATGACCTGAAGAATCCGTTGACGATCATCGGACTGACGGCGGAGATGGCCTCGATGCCGGACGCCACCCCCGATTTTCGCGCGCAGGCGCACGACCGCATCCGCAAACAGATTGACCGCATCAGTGAATTGGTCGGCGAAATCCTCCAGTTCACCCAGGGCGGTCACCTCGATTCCACGCTGACACCGATGGATTATCCGCAGTTCATCGCACAGGTGCTGGAGGAACTTCATCACGAGACGGGCCACAAATCCGTCACTGTTAAACTCGGGAACAAGCCTCCAACTGTGACGGCGCTGATCAATCCCAAACGCCTGCGCCGGGTCTTTTTCAATCTCGTCCACAACGCCATGGATGTGATGACCGACGGCGGAAGAATCCTGCTGCGCTTCAAACGTGACGGTGACGAACTTGTCACGGAGGTCGTTGACAGCGGGCCGGGCATTCCACCAGAGATCGAAGAGCGGTTGTTCCAGGCTTTCGCCACACACGGCAAGAAACACGGCACGGGACTCGGATTATCCATCTGCAAAAAAATTGTCGAAGACCACGGGGGCCGCATCTGGGCGCGCAACGAACCGGGAGGCGGCGCCGTGTTCGCTTTCACGCTGCCGCTCGCAAAATAAGTCGTGTTGGGTGTTGCGTGTTGCGTCAAATATTGCTGTTCGACTCCCGTGAATTCTTGACGCAACACGCGACACGCAACACGCTTCCTCACGATGAACCGCATCAAACTGCTCCCCGAGCACGTCGCCAACCAGATCGCCGCAGGCGAAGTCGTCGAACGCCCCGCCAGCGTCGTGAAGGAACTGGTGGAAAACGCGCTCGACGCGCAGGCCGCGCGAATCACGGTTGAGGTTCAGGCCGGCGGACGCAGCCTTGTGAGGGTCACGGATGACGGAATCGGAATGAATCGCGATGACGCGTTGCTGTGCCTTGAGCGTCATGCCACGAGCAAAATCCGCAAGGCGGAGGATCTGTCGTCCATCGCCACGATGGGATTTCGTGGCGAAGCGTTGCCCAGCATCGCCAGCGTGAGCCGGTTCACATTGACCACCCGCGAGCGCGACTCCGATACCCCGGAAGGCACCCAGGTCATCATCAACGGCGGCAAGATGACGGAAGTCAAGGCCGCCGGCGCTGCAACGGGAACGAGCGTCGAAGTCAGGCAGTTGTTCTTCAATCTCCCCGCGCGCAGGAAATTTCTTCGCACCGAAGAAACGGAGGCGGCGCACATCCAGCATTATCTGACGCTCGCGGCGCTGGCGCATCCGCAGGTGGCATTCACCTACCAGAAGGACGGTCGCATCGTGTGGCAACTCCGAAAGCTTTCGGAGAAGCCTGATGATGACGCTGCCGGACGCATCGCCGCGTTGCGCGAACGTTTCCGCGCGTTGATGGGCGATGTGAAGTTGATGGACGTGGATTTTTCCGCGCCGTTTGAGATCGAAACTTCCGAGCCGGACGCAAGTTTCGAACAATCCTCAATCCTCCATTCTCCATCCGCGCTCCGCCTTTGGGGACTGGCCGGCGCGCCCGGAGTTTCCCGTGCGACGCGCGAAGACCAGCACGTTTTCGTGAACCGCAGGCCGGTGGAGAATCGGGGCATCAACTTCGCGCTGATGGAGGGTTACCACACGGCGCTGATGAAAGGGCGTTACCCGGTCTGTTGTCTGTTTCTAGAAATTGACCCGTCCGCCGTGGATGTGAACATTCATCCGGCCAAGCGCGAGGTGAAGTTTCATCGCGAGGCTGAGGTTCGTCGCCTCGTGGCGCAGGCGGTAAGGGAGACGTTGCTCAAGTTTCATTCGCGGGACGAACAGAACCGGAACATTCAACGTCCAACGCCCAACATGCAACGCCCAACGCTCTCGACGGTGCGCGTAATTTCGCCGGGCGCAATGGAAAGAACGTCGGCGACACTGGAATTGCCGAATTTTACTCCGCCATCGCAGCAACGCCCGGCAATGCTGCCGACGAAGCCCGAACAACCGCCATTGAACATGGGCTTCGCCTCCACGCCCGTTCAATCGCCTGTCGCACAGCCTCCATCCGCGCCCGTCCCACTGCTCAGCGTCCCCATGCGTCTCGTTGGCGTCATCGGCAGGCTCTACGTCGTGCTGGAGTCCGACCGCGGACTGGTGCTGCTCGACCAGCACGCGGCGCACGAGCGGATTTTGTTCGAGCAGATGGTCCAACGGCTGGAACAGAAGGAAACCGCGCCATCACAAAAGCTGTTGCTGCCGGAGACGATTGAATTGTCTGTTCGCGACGCGCAGTTCCTTCGGGAACAGTTGTCTGATCTGACGCGGCTGGGAGTCGGGCTCAACGAATTTGGTGAACGCACATTCCTTTTGGACGCGCTGCCGCCGTTTGTGAAAGTGAGCGACGCGAGGAAGTTCGTGATTGATCTGGTGGACGAACTCAAGTCTGCCGGAAAAGAAATCAATTCCTCGCGACTTGGTGAACACACGGTTGCCAAGACCGTTTGCCGCCACGCGGTGAAAGCCAACGATCCGCTAGCGGGCCGTGAACTGGAGAACCTTGTGGAAGACCTTCGTCGTTGCTCAATGCCCTACACGTGTCCGCACGGACGGCCGACGTTGATCGAAATGAACTACCGCGAACTTGAGAAGAAGTTTGGAAGGACGCAGTAATTGCGGGGACATCGCAATCGCGGATAACCAAAGAAAAACGAACCATGAACACATCAAATCCGATTATCAAAATAGTGGCGGCAGTTGTTGGAGCTGTGATTGGTTACGCGGTTGTCAGCGGTGTGATCAACAAGGGGGAACACTTCGACCAGGAACTGGTCAAGGTCGCAGACACCCTCAATAAGAATCTTCCGATGTCGGTGGACCAGGAAACAAGATGGGATTCGACCCTGGCGGGGCCGGGAAACCGATTCACGTACATTTACACGCTTGTGAACCGCACCAAGGACGGACTTGATGTGCCATCATTCATAAGGGCAATCCGCCCCGGGATTATTTCAGGCTACAAAACCAGCGACGAGATGAAAACCTTCCGAAAACATAACGTAAATCTTCATTACCAGTACAAGGACAAGAACGGAGAATTTGTCGTTGAGATCGTTGTCTCGCCCACCGATTTTTGAATTTCGCTACGACGAGAATTGAATTGTGACCTTATTTCAGTGAGCATCGCTCTCGTCTGGTCATGAAGATCAAAAGGGCACGCATTTGCGCGCCCTTGAAGTTTATGATCGAATTTAGCCGCCCTGTTACACTTTTGATTCCACAGCAGGCACGGTTTCGGTCTTCGCGTTGTTGACGAGGAACTCGATGACTTTTTCGTGGGCAATCTGGTCGTAGATCTCCGTCAATCCGTTGCGCTTCTGGAGATCCTTGATGAATTTCTCCGGGGCGATCTGGTTCATCTGGGCGATGACCTGGATGCGACGCAGGATTTCCTCCTGGGAAACCTTGATGTCTTCCTTTTCGGCGATGCGTTGCACGAGGAAGGCTACCTTCACGCGGTCCTTGGCGTTTGAAGCCGCGGCGGTGTAAATGGCGTCCTTCTCCTTCTCGATGAGTTCGCGCGGAATGCCGCGTTTGGTGTTCTCGCGGACGAGGTCATAAACGACGTTCTTCGTTTCCTGCGCCACGGCGGTTTCGGGAAGGTCAAACTGCACGCGATTGAGCAGTTCGCGGACGATCTGGGCGCGGATGTCCTTCTGCTGTTTGTAATTCAACTCGTTCTCAAGGTCCTTGCGGACGCCTTCGCGCAGTTTTTCAAGGCTTTCGGCCTCGTAGGATTTGGCGAACGCGTCGTCCAGGGCCGGCAACACTTTCTCGCGCACTTCGACGATCTCGACGTCGTATTCGCCCTTTTTGCCGGCGAGTTCCTTGGTGACAAAGTCCGCCGGGAAATCCACTGCGACAGTGCGTTTGTCTCCAGCCTTGGCGCCGGACAATTGTTCGGCAAAACCGGGAATGAACGTGCCGGGCTTCATCTCGATCCAGAATCCCTGTTGCTGCGTCAGTCCGCGGGCCGTGGGGGCGATGTCAGTGATGACGTTGCCTTCGCACGTTCCCTTGTAATTGACCACGGCGACGTCGGCGTCGCGAAGTTCGCGTTCAACCTTTTCAAATTTCGCCTGTTGTTCGCGCAGGAGATTGATGGCTTTTTCGACTTCCTCGTCGGTCACGGTCTTGTTTTCGCGTTTTACGGGCAGGCCTTTGTATTCGGGCAGTTGAAATTCCGGGGCGGTCTCGATGGTGGCGGCGAATTGCAGCGACTGGCCGCGGCCGAACTGGATTTCCTCGATGTCGGGATAGCCCAGCACGTCGAGCTTGTGATCCTCGAGCGCCTTGCGGTAGGAATCGCCGATGAGCTTGCGTTTGACTTCGGCCTGGATGTCCTGGTCGTATTTTTTGACGACCATGGCGACGGGCGCTTTCCCGGGACGGAAACCGGGGAGCGAGGCTTCCTTCTGGAAATTCTTCGTCATCGCTTCAAAGGCCTCATCCACGGCCGTTGCGTCCACCTCGACACGGACCAGTTTTTTGCACGGGGCTAAATTTTCAACCGTAACGTTCACAGCAACCTTTCGATTTTAACGCTGATGCGCGGGGCGATTTCCGACGGGAATTCCCGAATCAGCGGGACGCGCAGAGTATCACGCGAAATGTCTCCGTCAAGCCCGCCTTCCGGTCTGTGCGGCTGACACTTCGAGAGACGAAACGGCCCCGACTGTGGCCGGGGCCTGCCATTTCTTAAAACTTTGACCGTTCGGATTATTTCATCCTGTCAAAGTTCTTCTGCAGTATTTGCCAGTCTTTGAGACCGGCAACTTTGCTCATGGCGGCCTTGTTGATTTCGGCTTCCTTCGCGTTCTTGGTCGGGCGGTTGACCTTGTAGAAGATTCCAAAACGGCCCGGGAACGGCTCTCCGGCCAGGGCGTAGGCGGCGGTTTCGTCGGTCACATCATGATCGGCAGGAACGGTGTTGAAGACTCCACCTTTGCGAGGGTTGGAGGCGTCGAACGCGCCCTCGTAGAACTCCACACATTCGCTGAGACATTCGACGAAGCTGAAGCCGTCGTGGTCCATGGCGGCTTCCATCATCTGGAGAACGTGATTGGGATTGGTGTGCGTGGTGCGAGCGACGAAGGTCGCGCCCGCGGCGATGGCCTGCTTCATCGGATTGATCGGCTGGTCTACGGCACCCCAGGCATCAGTCTTGCTTTTGAAACCGAGTGGCGACGTGGGCGAGGTCTGCTTCTTGGTCAATCCATACACCCAGTTGTCCATGACTACGTAGGTGAGTTTGACGTTCTTGCGGGCGGTGTGGTTGAAATGGTTGCCGCCGATGGAGAACGCGTCGCCGTCGCCGCTGAACACGAAGACGTGCAGGTCGGGCCGGCTCAACGACACGCCGCTGGCGAAGGGCAGCGCGCGTCCGTGGATGTAATGCGCGCCGTGAGCCTGGACGAAATACGGGAAGCGGCTTGAACAGCCGATGCCGGCGATGGTGGTGATCTTTTCGTGCCAGAGCTTGCGTTTTTCGATGAGTTTGAAATACAGCGCGAGCACCGAGAAGTCGCCGCAACCGGGACACCAGGTCGGATGGTCGGCGGCGATTTCCTTTTTCGTGAGGCCTTTGCGCTCAACGTCCGTTGCGGCGGGAACGACCGCTATGTTTCCGCTTCGCTGGGGAATCTCTGTGATGGTTTGGCTCATAAACTGGTGGTTGAAATATACTGTAAATTGTGCGATGCGCGATTCAGGACTTTTTCGCGCCGTTGGTCATGGTGTTTGCGCGTTCGAGAATTTCCTTCACTTTCCAAGTCAGGCCGTCGGTCTTGTTGATGCCGCGGATGCGCGGATCGCAATAGCGTGCGCGCAACAATTGCGCAAGTTGCCCGTAGCCATAAAGACCGCCGTCGTTGATCTCCACGACAAGAACGTGGTGAAAGCCCGAAAAGATGTCCTCCAGTCCGTCCGGCAAAGGGTTGATGCAGCGGATGTGCAACGAGGAGACGCTGTCGCCTGCGGCGCGTGCGCGATCCACGGCTTCGCGGATCGGACCCTGCGTCGAACCCCAGCCCACGAGCAGGATGTTGCCTTCTGGCGGGCCATAGACTTTGGGTGTCGGAAGACTTCTGCCCAGCGCCTGGATTTTCTTCCTGCGTTTGTCGGTCATCAACTGGTGCAACTTGGGTGAGCCGGTAGGATGGCCCAGTTCATCGTGCTCAAGGCCGGTGGCGATGGGATATTTGCCGCTGTTGATGCGGGTGCCGGGAACGGCGCGCGGCACGATGCCGTCGGCAGCCGCGAGGTCGTACGGCTTGTGGTCCGCCACGGGTGTCAGGTCTGGCGTGATGTCCTGGCAGACTTTTTCGAGATTGGGTTCGGGGAACGCTTCGATGCGAGTGGCGATGGCCTGGTCGCTGAGGATGAAAACGGGGACATTGTATTTGCGCGCGATGTTGACGGCTTCGATTGCGGTGTAGAAGCAGTCTTCGACATTTGCCGGCGCGAGAACGACGCGCGGAGAATCTCCATGTCCGCCAAAGCAGGCGATGTTGAGGTCGGATTGCTCGACGTTAGTCGGCATGCCTGTGGACGGGCCGCCACGCTGGATGTTGACGACGATCAATGGTATTTCCGCCATCACAGCCCACCCGATGGCTTCGCTTTTGAGCGCGATGCCCGGGCCGCTGGAGCCGGTGACCGCGACGCGACCGCCGTAGCCTGCACCGATGGCCATGGAGACGGAAGCAATCTCGTCTTCGCATTGGATGAACGAGCCGCCGTATTTGGGCAGTTCACGTCGCAGCAATTCCATGATGTCGGAC
>DAOLDN010000172.1:0-7402 GCA_035327385.1 Verrucomicrobiota bacterium
CAATCTCCATCCCGGCATCCAGCACCGCCTTGCCGACGCCGCGAATGGCTGCGTTGAGACCGGGACTGTCGCCGCCCGCCGTGATGATGCCGATACGTTTGGCCATGTGGATTTACGATTGATGATTTGCGATTTACGAGCCGGTTCCGATTCCGCAGGTCATTCGTAAATCGTAAATCGCAAATCGTAAATCACAAATTTCTCACACCCCGCCGAACCGTCGGTGGCGGCGGGCGTATTCCTCCAGCGCCGCGAAGAACTGGGGCTTGCGGAAATCCGGCCAGAGCGTTGGCGTGATGACCAGTTCGGCGTAGGAAATCTGCCAGAGCAGAAAGTTGCTCACGCGCATTTCACCGCTGGTGCGGATGAGCAGGTCGGGATCGGGGATGTTTCGCGTCCACAGATTCTCGGAAACAACACGCTCGTTGATGTCGGCGGGATCCAGTTTGCCAGCCTTCACCTTTGCGGCGATGGCGCGGACGGCCTCCACAATCTCGATGCGGCTGCCGTAGCTCAGAGCCATGACCAGCGTAAGCCCGTTGTTCTTGGAAAGCGTGGCAATGGATTTCTTGAGGTGTTCCTGGACGTTTTCAGGAAGACGATAGATTTGCCCGATGACTTCGAGGCGGACATTATTTTTGTCCAGGTCCTTCGTCTCGGTTTTGAGATAGTGGATGAGATACTTCATCAACGCGTCCACTTCGTCCTTGGGCCGATTCCAGTTCTCGGCGGAAAAGGCGTAAAGCGTGAGGTATTTGATGCCCAGTTCGCCCGCTGTGCGGATGATTTCCCGCGCCGAATCCGCGCCGCGCCGGTGTCCTTCAATTCGCGGCATGTGACGCGCCCGTGCCCATCGCCCGTTGCCGTCCATGATCACGGCCACGTGCTGTGGCAATTGGGCCTTGGCTTCGGGCGAAAGATGCGGGGCTGTACTCACACAAATATTGTCTGCTCGCGGCCCGGACCGACGGAGGCGATGAACAGCTTTGCATCGGTCAGTTCGGCGATGGCTTTCAGATAAGCGCGTGCCCTGGCCGGCAGTTGTTTCCACGATTTGCACTTGTCGGTGGGCGTGCGCCAGCCTTCGAATTCAGCATAGACCGGTTCGCACTCAGCCAGCACCTCGGCATCGTTGGGCATGTAATCGTAGCGCGTCTTGCCGTGGCGATAGGCGACGCACACTTTGACTGTCTCCACGGTGTCCAGTCCGTCGAGATTCGTGACCGCGAGATCATCAATGCCATTGACCATCGTCGCGTGACGTGTCGCGACGGAATCAAACCATCCGCAACGCCGCGCGCGGCCCGTTGTCGCGCCGAACTCGCGTCCCATGCCGTGCAGTAAATCGGAGATCTCCGCGTTCTCGGTCGGCAGCGGACCTTCGCCAACGCGTGTTGTGTAAGCTTTCATCACACCGACCACGCGATCCATCCGATGCGGCGGAACGCCCGACCCGGTGCAGGCACCGCCCGCCGTGGTGTTCGACGATGTGACAAATGGATACGTGCCATGATCAATGTCCAGAAACGTTCCCTGAGCGCCCTCGAACAAAATGTCTTCTCCAGCGCGAATCGCCTGATGTAGCAGCACAACTGTGTTTTCAACGAACGGTTTAAGGAACTGCCCGGCCTTGTTGTAGTCCGCGAAAACCTGTTTGAAGGAAAGCGGCTTCGCACCAAGGGATTTGAGAACAATGTTGTTTTCCTTGATACGTCGCGAAAGCTTTTCTTCCAGACGTGCCGGGTCAATCAAATCACCCATGCGCAAGCCGACGCGCGCAGCCTTGTCGCCGTAGGCCGGGCCGATGCCGCGTTTGGTGGTTCCGATCTTATTCTTGCCTTTGAGCACTTCGCGTTGCGCATCGAGTTCACGGTGGTAGGGAAACACGACGTGCGCCGTCTCGCTCACGACGAGATTCTTGCCGACCTTGATGCCAATCTTGTGCAAGCCGGTGATTTCACTGACGAGGCCCAGAGGATCAATCACCACGCCGTTGCCGATGACGCAGAGTTTGTTTTTGCGAAGGATGCCGGACGGGATGAGGTGCAGGACGTATTTCTTGTTTTTCACCCAGACGGTGTGTCCGGCGTTGTTGCCACCCGCGTAACGGACAACCACGTCCGCCTGCTCGGTTAGCACGTCAATGATTTTGCCCTTGCCTTCGTCACCCCATTGGGCGCCGACGAGAATTGTGTTCGCCATAAAACGATAATGCCGACAATAAAAATCCCCGAATGATGATTCGGGGCAAAGCTCGCTGTCTTTGCCGTGGGAACCTAAAAAAGCCGGTTCCGGCTGTCAATCATGGAAGTTTTCGTTCGACACCCGCCTGATGGCCTTCAACACTGAACGCATGTCGCTTCCGCCGGATTATCACATGCACACGCCGCTTTGCCGACACGCCGTCGGCGAGCCGGTGGATTATGCGCGTCGCGCGCTGGAGGTCGGACTTACGGAGATCGGTTTCACGGATCATTCTCCGATGCGTCGTGACGAATTCGACAACTGGCGCATGCGCAACGATCAGCTCGATGAATACTTGGAGAAGGTCCGCCGCGCACAACGGGAATTTCCGCAATTGACCATCCGCTTGGGGCTGGAAGTGGATTATCTGCCCGGGCACGAGGAATGGATCCGCGACCTGGCGGCACGGCATCCGTGGGATTATTTCATCGGTTCGGTGCATTACGTGTCCGAGACATGGGCCATTGACGATCCGAGCAAACTATCCGAATGGAAGAACCGCGATTCGTTCGAGGTGTGGTCTGTGTATTTCGACTGGCTGACGCGCGCGGCGGCGACGGGGTTGTTTGAGATCATCGGCCACGCGGACCTGCCCAAGAAATTCGGGCATCGGCCCACACGCGATTGCACGGCACTTTACGAAACGTTTCTTGCCGCCGCGAAAAAGAGCGATTGCGCCATCGAACTCAACACCGCCGGATTGCGAAAGGATTGTCGAGAGATCTATCCCAGCCGGCAGATGCTGGAGATGGCCCATGCAAAGGGCGTTCCGATCACGTTTGGCTCGGACGCGCACGCACCTGAGGAGGTGGGAATGAACTTCGTTGATGCCATCGAACTGGCTCGGTCGGTCGGATACACGCAAAGCTGCCGGTTCGAGAAGCGGCGGCGGATGACCGCCAATTTCTGATCCAGTCGCACTGTGGAATGGAGCGCCGGTCTCCATACCCGGTGTGTCGGTGACGGATATGGATTCGAGCCGGGTCGGAGACCAGCGCTCCGAAATGGGTTCAAATCAACCTTCCGTGGAGAAACCAGACTCTCGAAGAAATTCATCCGTTGCCGCCTTGATTAGCACACGTCGCCGGGTGAACGGGTCCACGTACGCGAGCGACACGGCGCGCAATCCCAGCTTCTGTTTGTCGCCTGCGCGACCATAAAGTTCATCGCCGACGATTGGATAACCGCCAGCCGCCAGATGCACGCGGATTTGATGCGTTCTGCCTGTCAACGGTCGCGCTTCGATCAAGGTCACGGCATCTAAATTTCCGCTTGCCGCCTTTTCGCTTGTCGATTTAGCGACCTTAAACCACGTCTCCGCCTCCTTGCCCCCAGGATCAATCTTCATCTTCCCGACCTGTCGCGAGTCCGGGCCGATTTTCAGATCGCAAATCCATTCGTGTGCTTTGGGTGTTCCGTGGACGACGGCCAGATAGATTTTCTCCATGCGGCGGCTTTCGAACAAAGCCGAGTATGCCTCCAGCGCGCCATGGCTTCTGGCGAACAACATCACGCCGCTTGTGTCAGCATCGAGCCGATGAACGTATTTCAGTGATTTCAAATTGCGCGAGCGCGCCCAGAAATCGCCCGCCGCGATGGACGAATTGATTGCCGCCTGCAAATTGCGCTGTGTTTTCTGCCATGACACCGGCACGAGCATCCAGCCGCGCGGTTTGTCTATCGCCAGCACCGACCTGTCCTCATAAAGAATGGGAATCGGCGGCACACCGGGCAGTTCGATAAAATTCGGCTTCGACACGCGCCATTTGTAACGGCGGCCTGTGAGCGTCGCAAGAAAAGCAGTTGTGACGACGTTCGCAAGAACGCGGCAGACCTCAACAGCTGATCCCCGTAGCAGCCGATGTCACGAGGCTCCATCTTCTTGCCTTCAACAACCAACATTCACCCCTCAACCCTCCATCAGGCCTTCCTCACGTCGGCTGCTACGAGGAATTAAGGCGATGGGGTGCGCTTCAAGCGATAGCAAGCCTGGTCCGCCTTGTTCGTGTCCGTGACGGAGATTGGGGCGACGAAGTTGGTACCCGTGTGGGTGCCGACGTTCGTCCACGCCACGGGCATGGACTTGTGGCTGCGCTTGTGAAAGTGCGGCTGACCTGTGGGGAGGGGATTTGCCGGGTTCTCACGAACGCAGCCACGCAACACAGCCACGCTTGCCGGACTGCCTTTTTCGATTCATTTTCAGGCGCATGAACGTGGCCATTGAAATTCCTGACGAGGTTTCCGCTCCGCTCCGCGCGCAGTGGAAGGACGTTCCGCGTCGTGTGCTGGAGGCCGTTGCCACGGAGGCTTATCGTTCGGGAGCGATCACGGCCCATCAGGTTGGCCAATGGCTGGGTCACAAGTCGCGTTGGGAGACCGAGGAGTTTCTCAAGCGCATGGGCGCGTGGCTTGCCTCTGGCGAAGCAGACCTTGAACCCGATCTTGCCGCGTTGCGTTCCGTCCGAAGCTGTTGATCGTCATCAGCAACATTTCGCTGCTTTGTTACCTCATTCTCATCGGTCACGCGGACATTTTGTCCGGGCTTCACAGGGACGTCGCCACAACCCAATCGGTTCTTGCCGAACTTCGTCATGCCGATGCTCCGGCCCAGGTCCGGGCGTAGGCAGCCGCTCCGCCTATATTCACGCAGACCTGTCAACGACGGATGACTCGCTTGCAAAACTGGATGCCGGAGAGCGCCGGCCATCCTGCTGGCGGAAAAACTCCAGGCGCATGTCGTGTTGCTGGACGAATTCGCGGCGGGGGCACTTGCCGTGCAACGTGGATTGAGGATTGCGGGAATCCTGGCCGTGCTGCGTGACGCTGCCCGGACCGGCATGTTGATCCTTCTGGAAGCATTGGATCGGCTGCACCGGACCAATTTCCGCGCCTCGCCGGAACTTTGGAGATCGGTTTACAGTCATTCAGGAAAATAGTCGCGCTCTCGCGAGACGCAGCCGCGCATGATTCTGTGGCCGCGCTTGTCAAAGCGCGGCTGACCTGTGGGGGAGAATGGCCGCGTTCTTACGAGCGCAGCCACACGAATGCAGCCACGTTTCAACCATGCGTCCTGTGCATACTGAGCAAAGAAACATGGTCTTTCACAAAACCACCGCGCGTGTGGCAACGTCTTGCCATGAAAATGACAGTTCGAAAGGCAAATGAAAGAGGGCACGCCGAACACGGCTGGCTCGACACGTATCACACTTTCAGTTTCGCGGATTATTACGATCCGCAGTGGATGGGGTTCAGCAGCCTGCGCGTCATCAACGACGATCTCGTGATGCCGGGCATGGGCTTCGGCATGCATCCGCATCGTGACATGGAGATCATCACCTATATCCTCAGCGGCTCGTTGCAGCACAAGGATTCGATGGGCAACGGTCGCGTGATCAAGACAGGCGAAGTGCAATACATGTCAGCCGGCAGCGGCGTGCAGCACAGTGAGTTCAATCCCTCGAAAGACGAGGCCGTCCACCTGTTGCAAATCTGGATCCGGCCGGATGCAAAGGGCGTGAAACCGCGTTATGCGGAGAAGACGTTTGCCAATGCAACGCCCGGCGCATTGAACCTGGTGACGAGCAAAACGGGTCGCGACGGATCAATCGCCATCCATCAGGACGCCGATTTGTGGCTCGCGAAGCTGGAATCCGGCAATCACGTGACGCACAAGCTTGGGCCCGGTCGCAACGCGTGGGTGCATGTGGCCGAGGGGGAAGTATCGCTCAATGGCGAGAAACTGGTCGGCGGCGATGCTGCCGCTGTGAGCGAGAAAGCCACACTCGAACTCCACGCGACAAAACCGTCGCAGGTGCTGTTGTTCGATCTGAACTAAAAATGCCAGGCGGAGATTAAGAATATGATTGGCGCCAGCATCATCAACATCAGTTCGGTGGTCAGCACGTTGGGATTCCCGAACGCCTCCGTCTATGCAGGCACGAAGTGCACCGTGGATTCCATCACCCGTTCATTGGCCAAGGAACCCGGGCCGCGCGGCATCCGCGTCAATGCCATCAACCCCGGAATGGTGGAGACGGAGGGAACACATTCTGCGGCATCGCTGAAAGCGAGATGCGCAAACATGTGGAAGCGCAAACGCCCCTCGGTCGGATCGGCAAACCCCATGACATCGCGGGCGCGGCGCTGTTCCTGGCGTCGCCGGAATCTTCATGGCGTCTCTGGCGAGACGCTGGTCTTCTCCGGCGGCAATCGCTGATACAAAATTGACTGTCATCGAAATGGGAACACCTTGACTGAATATCCGGTGCACCAAACCTCAACCCCAAACATTATGAGCACATTCAAATACAACCGACTCGACAAAAACAACGCGGCCGTGCTGCTGGTGGATCATCAGACCGGCCTGGCCAATCTCGTCCATGATTTTTCGCCGGACGATTTCAAGAACAACGTCCTCGCGCTGGCCGACGCCGCCAAGTACTTCAAGCTGCCGACAATCCTCACCACGAGTTTTGAGGATGGCCCGAACGGCCCGCTTGTTCCCGAGTTGAAGGAGATGTTTCCTGACGCGCCCTACATCGCGCGACCGGGCAACATCAACGCCTGGGACAACGAGGATTTCGTGAAAGCCGTCAAGGCGAGCGGCAAGAAACAGTTGATCATCGCGGGAATTGTCACCGAAGTGTGCGTGGCCTTTCCAGCGTTGTCGGCGATTGAGGCGGGGTATGAAGTGTTCGTTTGCACAGACGCCTCCGGCACGTTCAACAAGACGACGCGCGACGCGGCCTGGCTGCGGATGCAACAGGCGGGTGCGCAGTTGATGACATGGTTCGGAGTCGCCTGCGAACTGCACCGCGACTGGCGCAACGACATTGAGGGCCTCGGCACGCTGTTCTCCAATCATCTGCCGAACTACCGCTGCCTCATCAACAGTTACCTGGCCGTGAAGAAATGAACCAAGATTGAACGTTCGCCAGCACGCAACCATCTCATCCGGGACAAATAACGAATGAAAACCGCGCTCCGCTCACTGGCCATCCTCGTTGCACTCGCCACGGTCGTCACTTGGGCCGCGCTGGGCGCAAGCCGGGGCTGGACAAAAACCGAGGCCGAGGTGAAAGCGGTGGATGAAATCACCGGCATCGAAGGCATCAGCTATGAGAAAAAGTTCCAGCCCGGAGAGGACTTTCTCGCAGTC
>DAOLDN010000173.1:0-7392 GCA_035327385.1 Verrucomicrobiota bacterium
AGCCGTGGGATGGATGAGGCTCATTGTGCTTCGGTGTCGCGCAACATGAACGTGACGTTGGCCTCGCTGACGGTTTCGCCGTTGACCTTGCATATGCCCTTGGCCTTGCCGATGCGCCCGCGGGCCTTGGTCAGAATCACATCAATGATCAACGTGTCGCCCGGCACGACGGGCTTGCGCCATTTGACGTCTTCGGCGGACATGAAATACGCGACCTGATTGGCGGCTTCGACGATTTCCAACAACAGGATGCCCGCCACCTGCGCGATGGCTTCCAGTTGCAGAACACCGGGCATGATGGGATGGCCTGGAAAATGGCCCTGAAAATAGGTTTCGTTCATCGTCACGTTTTTGAGACCGACGATGTTCATGCCTTCGATCTTGAGGATGCGGTCCACCATGAGGAAGGGCGGGCGATGCGGCAGCATCTTCATGATCTGCTCGACAGTCATCGCGCCTTGCGAAGCGACGATTGGTTCGACGGTTGCCACTGGCGGTTGCGGGGGCGGCGCAAACGTCTGCGCCGTGCGCAACGGTTTCTGCATCTGGGCGACGATGGCTTTGGCGAGTTCGCAGTTGCCGGTGTGGCTGGGTTTGACGGCGATGACATGGCCTCGGATCGGCCTGCCTGCCAGTGAGAGGTCGCCGACGATGTCGAGCATCTTGTGGCGGACAAATTCCTCGTTGTAACGCATCGGTTCGGTGGTCAGAACGGCGTCGTCACGGATGACGACTGCATTTTCAAGGCTGCCGCCTTTGATCAGTCCGTTCTTGATGAGGTATTCGATTTCCTCGTAAAAGCAGAACGTCCTGGCGTGTGACAGTTCCTTCTCCCATGTCTTGGTGTCCACCACGGTGCTGTAGAACTGAGTGAAGCGTCCTCGTTTGTCCGCGCTGGTGCAGGTGATCTTGAAATTCTCGTCCGGGAAAATGGTCATCGTCGTCTCGCCGACCTCCAGTTCGATGGGTTCACTAACGGCGTAGGGTTCGCGTTTTTCAGGCAACGCAACGATGCCCGCCTCGCGGATCATGTTGCAGAATTCCCGCGAACTGCCGTCGGCGATGGGCGGTTCGTTGGCGTCGAGTTCGATGATGGCGTTGTCCACGTCGTATCCTGCAAATGCCGCGAGGACGTGTTCGACGGTGTGGATTTTGACGTTTCCCTTGGCGAGGGTGGTGGAGCGGTTGGTTTCGGAGACGTTTTCGACGCGCGCTTCGATCTCGGGTTTTGCGTCGAGGTCCACGCGGCGGAAGCGGATGCCGGTGTTGGCGGGCGCGGGCAGGAACTTCATGTTCACGCGGTTGCCGCTGTGAAGACCGATGCCCGAAAACTCGGCGGACCGATTGAGGGTTTGCTGCTGTAGCACGGGGGCATTAGAGCAAATGGCGACTGATTTTGGCAAGCGGGAGATTCCCCTCAAAGTTCGTTGCCACGAGGGGGCGGTTGTGTTCTATTGTGGCCGTCTGCCGTCACGGCAATCCGCCCGGCAGCAAGCCAATTGATTATGCAAACACAACTCAACGGAAATGCCGTCCTCGACAAGACGCGCGAACTTTGCCAGACGATTTTAGCCGACCCGAAGATGGGTTCGATCCGCAGCCGGATTGACACGTTCATGGCGGATGCTTCGGCCCGCAGCCAGTACGAGACAGTGGTCAGCAAGGGGCAGGCGCTGCACGAAAAACAGGAGCAATCGCTGCCGTTGACGCCGGAGGAGATCGGTGAATTTGAAAGCAACCGCGAAACGCTGTTGAAGAATCCGGTGGCGCGCGGGTTTCTCGACGCTCGCGAAGAGCTTCACGAGCTGCAACACACGATCCAGAAGCTCGTTTCAAAGACGCTCGAACTGGGTCGCATGCCGACGAAGGACGATCTGGAGGAAGGCGAGAGCTGCGGCCACGGCTGCGGTTGCCACGGGCATTGACCGGCGACTGAATTCAACCGGGGCGACGGCGTGATGCCGTCGCCTTTTTTATTCAGTGTTGCGCGGCCTGCTTTTGCGCGCGACGAACGGTTCTGAGGTGGCCGTAACCGACGAGTTTGCGGCGTTGCTCGTCCCAGAGCCGGAACGTGAAGGATTTGAAACTGGAGAACAGCGTGACCGGTTTCACAGTCTGGAACAAAGGTTCGGCCTGGTGACATTTCTCCAGATGATAATTCGGTATCTTGGGGCTTAGATGATGGATGTGGTGGTAGCCGATGTTGCCGGAGAACCACTGAAGTATTTTCGGCAGTTTGTAGAAGGAACTGCCCTGCAACGCCGCCGTGGCGTAATCCCAGTTTTCGCCGCGTTCCCAGTACACGCCCTCGAATTGATGTTGCACGTAGAACAGCCACACGCCCGCCGAGCCGGCGACCATGAGCACTGTCAGTTGGAGGATGAAGTAGCTGGTGAATCCGAACGCCCAGGTCAACACGCCTGCGAGCGCCAGCAACGCGATGTTCGTGAGCCAGACGGACATGTGTTCTCGCAATCCGGCGCGGGAATTCGAGAAGCGTTGCCACACCACGAACAGGAACAGTGGCGCGATGACGAACAGGATGAACGGATTGCGCGCGAGCCTGTAGGAAAAACGTTTCCACCGGGACGATTCCAGGTATTCCTGAACGGTCAGCGTCCAGACGTCGCCCGTGCCCCGACGGTCGAGGTCGCCGGACGTGGAATGGTGGATGGCGTGTTCCCAACGCCAGTGAAAGTAGGGAGTGAACGTCAGCACGCCGGTAATGGCGCCGACGATATGATTCATGCGTTGAGACTTGAAGAACGAACCGTGGCCGCAGTCGTGAAAGATTATGAAGATGCGCACGAGAAAACCGCCCGCGACCACTGCCAGCGGCAGTGCCAGCCACAACGAGTAGGACGCGGCCAGGTACATCAAATACCAGAGCACCGCGTAGGGAACGAGTGTGTTGAGTATCTGCCAGAGGGCGCGCGGCACGGAAGGCTTCTGGTAACGCGCGACGATTTCTCTCCACGCCTGATTGTTCCGCGCGGCGTCGGCGGTATTAACTGGAGATTCGGATTGACTCATGTCTTGTCACGCTTCGTCCGCCGTGGAAACCCTGGTTGCCAGTGGTTACCGGGGAACGTTGCGTGTTCAGCTTGGTGGACGACACGGCGCGCGGCAACGTTCAAATTTAATTGGGACAAAGTTTTTTTTTAAGGAGCGAGCGGGCGTTTGACCTATCGCAATCGCCAGGTGATCCGGCCTTTGTTCAGGTCGTAGGGCGACATCTCCATCTTCACACGGTCGCCGACCGTCAATCGCACAAACCTTTTGCGCATCTTTCCGCAGATGGTGGCGAGAACAAGGTGCTTGTTGTCCAGTTCAACGCGGAACATCGTTCCCGGCAGCACGGTCTGGACAGACCCTTCCACTTCTATGTGTTCTTCTTTCATTCGATTTCCCTTTGTTCCGATTTCTTCTGATTCCCGCCCGGCACGATCAAGTTGCGGACGGCTTCAACGGACTTGCAGACGAAAAATCGAGGTCCGGTCACCCGGACCTCGATGTGCTTCAAACGATTCGGTTAGTAACGGTCGCGACCGCCACCGCCACCACGAAATTCACGACGACCGCCACCGCCGCCGGCGGGGCGTTCTTCGCGCGGGCGCGCAACGTTGACCGTCAGGGCGCGACCATCCAATTGGGCGCCGTGCAGGGCTTCGATGGCCTTCTGCGCTTCCTCCGGCGAACCCATCGTGACGAAGCCGAATCCACGGGGACGGCCGCTCATGCGATCCATCATCAGGTTGGCTTCCACGACGGTGCCGTGAGCGGCGAACGCGTCTTGAAGGTCGTTTTCAGTGGTTTTGAAGGAAAGATTTCCGACAAACAATTTAGTGCTCATACGATGTTTTACTTACTGTCCGGGACAACCGTAGCTTTCTTGAGACTGTTCCCGAACACCGGGTCTAAAATCATCACTGAACAAAGTTCACCTGAAGATTCGCCATGCCTTGAAAGTGACTGGGTATCTAACACAGACGCGCGGAGCATGACAGCTTGCTGGAAAATGTCCATCTTATTTCTTAACTATTTGCGGCGCATGACTATCGTGATGCCGTGCAAAAGCTGCCGCGCGACTTTTACGACCGGGAAACGATTCTCGTCGCCCGCGAATTGCTCGGCAAACTGCTGGTGCATCGCGCCGGTGGCATCGAGCGTGTGGGCCGGATCGTTGAAGTGGAAGCCTATCTCGGAGCGCACGACCGCGCCGCCCACTCCTCAAAAGGCCTCACTCAGCGCACAAAAACCATGTTCGGTCCGCCCGGTCACGCCTACGTCTATTTCATCTACGGCATGTACCACTGCATGAACGTCGTCACCGAACGCGAAGGTCACGCTTCGGCGGTGCTGCTGCGAGCCGTGGAGCCGGTCAAGAACATTGAAGGCCGCACTTGCGGACCGGGGCTGTTGTGCAAGGCCATGCGCATAGACAGGCGACTGAACGCGCACGACCTGTTGAGTGACGATTTTTTCATCGCCACGCTTGCTCGTGACGAAGCGTTTACCATCGTCAAACGCCCGCGCATTGGTGTGGATTACGCCGGGCGATGGGCGGCCCGTAATTTGCGCTTCTACATCAAGGGCAATGCTTTCATCTCACGCCCCTGATCGTGCGCCGGGAGATTTGCATTTGCGACGAAAACCTTTCAAGCTGCCGCCATGAGTTCGATGCTTCCATCCCCGGACAAACAGGCGCAACTCGCTTCGCGCATGGCCTCCTTGGGCGTGAATGAGGCCGACATCGAGGAATCCTTTGTGCGTTCCGGCGGTCACGGCGGCCAGAACGTCAACAAGACCGCCACCTGCGTCATGCTCCTGCATCGCCCGACAGGACTGCGCGTCAAATGCCAGTCCACACGTTACCAAGGAATGAACCGATTCCTCGCCCGACGCCTCCTGTTGGACAAAATCGAGGAGCAACAACGGGGATTCGTTGCCGCAAAACGGGCGGAGATCGAAAAAATCCGACGCCAGAAACGCAAGCGTTCCCGCCGCGCCAAGGATCGCATGCTCGCCGACAAGGCTCGTCACAGTGAAAAGAAGCGCCTGCGTTCCGGCAGAGACTACTGAAAACCGCCGCGCAACTTTGTCCCGCCGCCGTTGTTCCAACCAAAGCCGGACATGGCATTTCGCCTCCGGCCTGAACCTGCATCGGTATGAAAACAACGCGCGCAAACGCCTTCACCCTCATCGAGATCATGATCGTTGTCGCCATCATCGGTTTGCTGGCTGCGATCGCAGTTCCCGGTTTCCGCGATGCCATCGAACGCGCCCGGCAGCAAGCCTGCGCTTCGAACCGCAAGAACATTGACGGCGCAAAACTTCGCTGGGCGCTGGATCACAAGGCCGCAACTGATGTCGTGCCGCCGGAAAGCGAGCTGTTCGGAGACAACCGCTATCTTGATCACAAACCGGACTGCCCGTCGCGAGGCGATTATTCGATCAATGCGGGGGGAGAAAAATGTGCGTGCAGCTACACGCCACACCACAACTGAATACGGGGGCGTAACGGAAAAAGGAGAATGGCCGCCGTTCGCAACGAGCCGTCAGACGTCTGAATCCGATTATTCCTTCGACAACGTTGCCTCCACCATCTCGCAGATGACGTGGAAAATCACCTTTTGCGACTCCTGGATGCGCGCAGTGTTCGGCCCTGGGGCCAGGATGTCCAGCGTGGCGACGCCCTTTGTGAAACCGCCGTCGCGACCCAGAAGACAGATGCTGTCAACGCCCTTGTTCCTGGCCTCCTCCAACGCGCGCAGCACGTTTCTGGACTTGCCGCTGGTGGTGAGTGCGATGACCAAGTCGCCCTTTTCCGCCAGACCGCGCACCTGTCGCGCGAAGATTTCGTCCGCACCGTAATCGTTGCAGACCGCCGTCATGAATTCACCGTTGGCGGTCAGTGAAAGGGCAGGGTAGGGGCGACGGTCCTCGACAAAGCGACAAAGCACTTCGGTGGCCCAGTGCGTCGCGTCCGAAGCGCTGCCGCCATTACCGCAAATCAACAGCTTGTGACCGCCGAGGAGACAGCGCGAAACCATTGCCGACGCGCGTTGAATGGGTTCTTCCAGGGCCGCAAGCGCCCGCGTGGCCGCCAGCGATTCATCAATGACTTTCTTCAGCACGGACATGCGCGCAGGCTAATTGCGGGCGAGCCGGAGCGAAAGAGGATTTTGCGCTCACACCGAAGGATTCGGCGTGCCCGCCCTTATCAGTTGCCGCGCCTTTGTCTGGCACACATAAAACGCCCAGCCAATCCCCGCGCCAGAGCCGAGGCCGTAGATCAATCCCCACGCCAGCTTGGAAAGCGCCGCCCTTGTGGATTGTTCCAGCACGATGCCCGACGCGTTTCCTTCCTTCAGCGACAACACCCCTTTGTAAGCCCATTCCCCGATGAAATAACCCGCCGCGTTCGCGACAAAGAGCACGATAATGATTTTCCAGACCGCGTCGCGCGCCGCGAATCCAACGGCAAGAACGCCGCCCATCACCGCCATGCCCGCAAGCGCACCGACGACACTCCCGGTCACTCCGCGAAATGACATCCAACCGACCGTCCACGCAACGGCGTAAGCGACGAACGCAACGCTGAACACTTTATAGAACCTCGACAACGAACCCGGACCGATGATCAACCGGTGCATCAACAGCCCGCTCAATCCAACGAAGACAACGGCGCATACCACATACAGCCCCAGCTCTCCTACATTGCGATAAAACCAGCGCCCCGCCAGCACCCACGGCCCAAACCCGCCCAGACTGACGAGTGTGAAACCAACCATGCCGCGCAACACAGATTCCGTCACTGACGGCAAACGCACCGCCTGGCCGGAGGCTTTGACGCGGGCGGCGAGGTTTTGCGGATCAAGACCAAACATGGCGGCTGAACAAGTTTTGAAGAGTCATCACTCGTAGAGTCACTCCAAGCCGGACGGGTTACGTAAATCTAAAGATGCGCGACTGTGTGTGGATTATCAATCGCACCAAGGCTGGCGATGCGGACGCTCTGCGGCTGGGGTTGTGACCACAGCCGCGCTCTGGGAAAAGCGGTGGTGGGCCAACGCAGTCTCACGCGATGCGGGGCTGGCGCGTTTTCCGAAGACCCACGAATGGCGCGAAGCGTCTTGGAGTGCGGTGGCAGAGCGGGAGTCGAAGCAAATCCTAATCAACCGATCCCAGTCATCGGGCGTTTTCGGCTCTGATGAGCTAACAGTGTTGTTGGAAAGTGTTCTGACATAAACCGAATTTTGGCGAAGCTTCCTATCAAAGCCAGACTTGGTCATGACAGGGGATTCCACGCCTGCTTTTACTAGCAGCCTGTCGGACTTAGGAAATGAAATTGTTGGCGTGATGTCATTGCGCTTCTGGGCGGCTGTCACA
>DAOLDN010000174.1:0-7374 GCA_035327385.1 Verrucomicrobiota bacterium
AGCCAGCCGCAACCGCCGTGCAGCCGCCGTTCCCGTCTAGGCCGGCAATCGAAATACGGTGGCGCATCGGGATCGCTTTCGTTTGCAGCGAGCACCTTGCCCACGTAGTCGCAGCCGTTTTTGCGCGCCAGTCGTTGGGTTCGGTACAGGAGGCGTTTGATGAAGGCAAAGGTCATGCCTCGCCGCGCGGTCAATGTGTAATGAATGGTCAGGCCCATAATCGCGTGATGTTTTTGGTCCACAATCTACTCGACGCGGACGGACAAAAGCTGTCCAACCGGGAAAATGATTTACGCCCGCCGGAACAGCGGCGCTGAAGACGCACGCAGTCCAGACGCTTCGCGTGGCTCGATCATCGCCGGCAAGTGCGAAGCGTTTGGACTGCGGCTGATTTATCGCCGCTTTGGAAACGAGGTTCATGCGGGGGCCGGGGTGAAGGATGCGCAAATGATTTGGGCTTTCGGAGCGTGAACTTTGTCCGCCAGCAAAAAGAGCTTTTCGGGGCGCGCTTTGTCGGAGGCGATGAAAAGCTCAAGCGGGAGCAAGATCAGCCTCCAGCGGCTTGGATTTTTTGAAGCGGCTCACGCCGAGAACGCTGAAACCGATGACATGGCCGTTTGCATCCACCCGCTCCATGACGGCGTCGTGGTTGGTTTCCCTTTCGTACCCCGCAATATTCGAGAAACGGACTTCGAGAAAATCCGCTTCCGCGTCGAACCAGACTTTTACTTTGTCGGCCATAAATCTTCTCCGGATTTGGGTTTGTCGGTCAGGTAGGCCGTGACCACAAACGCATCGTTCTCCGCGTACTTAACCACAACGCACAGCCATTTGCCACCCACAATTGTCTGCGCGTAAAACTCGTAAAACAGCCGCACCGCCTCGTCTGAGCGCGAGCGCCGCACCAACTGCGGCTGGAACAACGCCCGCTCGATCTCTTCTCCCATCGCCTTCATTTCCGGGTGCTCCAGGATATGCCCCAGCCGTTCATCAGTGAGCCGCACTGAATTACCAAAACAGTCTTTCACCGTTTTCATTGCCCGCCCTCCACCAGCCGGATTTCCTCCGGCGTCAGGCCGTAGAGTTCATAGACCAGGTGGTCAATTTGCTGGTCGGTGGCGGTGACGGCGTTTTGCAGCGTGGCCTTTTTCGACTCCGACGTGGCCGCGCGCAGCTTGGGCATCAGCCCCAGCATCTTGTCCACCAGCAACACCAGCCGGTCGTGTCGCGATTTGTCGGCGCGATTGTTGATGTCAACCGCTGCAATCGGGAGTCGCTTCACGTCGCCAACCGAAAGACGCGGAAACGCCTGCGCCACCAGCTTGTTTGAAACGAATGGATAGAGGAAAGAAATCAGCCGCGAGTTCAGGATGCCCAGCAAATACTTCATTGAAAACGTCGTCTTGTCCGAAGGATTGACGTTCAGAATGGTTTTGTAATGGCAGTAAGTCTCCTCGACGTATGCTCCGAAAATGGAATGCGGCTTTGGCCCGGAGATTTCGCGGATGAGGATGCGTGGGCCTTCAAGCCAATCCATCGTCCTGTAATCGTGCAGCCACGGGCCATACTTAATCCACTGGCCGCGCTCGCGGTTGATTTCGTAACGACCCACATCATTTCCCGCCAACTCGGGCAGGTAGTCTTTTCCTTTCTTGTGGTCAGCATGAAACACGCGCTTCTCGATCTGCTCTTTCGTGTGCTTTGAACTGTTGTAAGCCTGCGCGCCCAATGAGGCGCGGGCGACAGACTCAAGTGATGGAAATGATTTGATGATGCGCTCGACAAGCTTGCCTTCTCGCCCTGTGAGTCGAGTCTCAAACACGCAGCCTTCAGAAGCTGCCCACGCCGACTGCGATGCTTCGTTTGCCGGAACGTCCGCGATTCCTTTCGATGAATCCGCTTTGGAGACTTTCCGAACTTTGACTCTGTGGTTGGCCGAGGGCTTTTGCTTATCAACAAACAGTAACGCGGTGAAGACGTTCGCGTCCTCAAAAACCAAATGATCAAACATCACAAGCTCAGAGATTGAAGCTTTGCCCGCAATGTAGCGCCGCAGTCGGTCTGTGAATTGGAGCGTGAGCCAAGTGTTGGGAACAATCATTCCGAACGCGCCCTTTTCACGAGTCAGTGAGATTCCCTTTTCAATGAAGATGTGGAAGAGGTCGGCTTTGTATTGCGCGACTTCGTAGCGGCGGAGGTATTCGATTGTTTGTCCGTCGAACATTTCCGGGCCGAGCAAAACGTAAGGCGGATTGCCAATGACCGCGTCGAAGCCGCCGGCTTTCATGATGGGCGCGAATTGCACCGGCCAGTCGAAGGCGCGCACGCGCACGAGGTCTTCGGGCATCATCGAGAAGTCGGATGCGATGAGGGAGTTGCCGCATTTGATGTTGTCCTGCAAGGGCGGCAGCAGGGCGACGGCTTCCGCAAAGAGTTCGCGCTCGCGCTCCAGCGTGGTGCGGTTCTCGTTCTCCAACATCTTGAGGTAGAGCGAGAGTTGCGTGACTTCCACGGCGGCGCTGTCCAAATCCACGCCGTAAATGTTCTGGGTGAGGATGCGGCGCTTGAGGTCCACGGTCAGGTGAACGTCGCCGGTCTGATCGTCCACCCAGCAAAGCGGGCGGTGTTTCTTGAGCCAGGCGCGGGCTTCAACTTCTTGGACTGCGCCGGCAGAGCGCAGCGGCGTCGGCGCTTTGGCTGCGGTGACATCATCCGAATCCGAAAGCGGCGTGGCGCTTCGCTTCCCGCCGCAGTCCAAAACCTCGCGGAGGTCGGCAGTCAGCCGTTTTTGCCAGTGTTCGCACACGCGTTCAAAGGCGCGGATGAGGAACGAACCGGAACCACACGCGGGATCGAGGAATCGCAACGCGGCAGTGCGGCGCTCGAAAGTTTTTAGGGTAACGTCCGCCCTCACCCCGGCCCTCTCCCCCAGGAGAGGGGGAATCGCTCCCAGTGCTGGGTCGGAGTCGAGCGTCTTGGATTTACTCGAATCGGTCGTGGCTGTCCCCTCTCCCCGAGGGAGAGGGTCAGGGTGAGGGGAAACGCCGGAGATTTCATCCAGCAGCTTCCCGCAGGTCTGCTCGACGATGTAATCCACGATGTAGCGCGGGGTGTAATAGACTCCGCCGGCCTTCCGCACTTCCGGCTTTTCCTCGACGGTAATGCCCTTGCCGTGCGGACGCACCACTTTGCCGAGGAAGCGTTCATAGACGCTGCCGAGGATTTCCACCTTGATGACATCAAACAGGTAGAGACTCTCCTCATCGCTCAGGTCATTGATGAATCCGGCCAGCCAGTCGTCACCCACGATAAGCGTCTCGCTAAAGTGCGGCTTGAACAGATTGCCGTTGAAGAACGGGATGCGCCCGGGTGGGCGATGGTCCAGCGCGCGGAAATGGCGGACGATCATGCGCCAGAGGGAATCCTTGGGCGCGCGGATTCCGGCCATGCCGTAGTCGGCGGGCGGTTCTTCGCGAAATCCCATCGGCTGCTGGTGCGCGCGGCGTCCTTCGTCCTCGTGACCGGTATTCTTGCGCCAGAGTTCGACGATGCTTTTGAGTGTGGTGCCGGTGTCAATATCGCGGTCTTCGCAGATACGGAGAAACAGGATGCGGTCGAGGATGCGCTGGACAGCCTCGTTGAGTTTGTTGTCGTCGAGGAGTTCATCGTGGTCGTTGTGTTTCCAGAGGTCGCTGGCCAGTCCCTGTCGGGCCTCGTCGAGGTCTTTCAGGAACTGGGCGTCGAGCGCGCGGGAGCGGTCGGGCTTGATGAGCCATTGCTGCTTGTGCCTGCCCTTGCCGGTGGGTTTCTTGGGCAGCGATTCGATGAGCCGGTCAATGCTGCCACCGGCCACGGCGTCGCGGGAGAGCAAGTCCCAGAGTTCGCGCGCGAGGAGCGGGTATTGGCGGAAGTTCCAGTGTTTCCACAGGCCCACGTCCGGCTCATCGAGATACGGGCGGCTGCCGACGATGAAGATTTTCAACTCCTCGAAATCGGTCAGCACGGCGAAGGCGAGGTCTTTGTTGAAGGCGTAACGTTTGGATTGAAAAGCGTACTTCGCGGTAAGTTCCTCGGCGGGTTTCTTGGCTTCGCACACCCAACGGTCATTGCCGTCCGTACGGAAAAGATAATCGGCGCGCTTGTTGCGTCCGCCGATGTGCGTGCGGCTTTCAATCTCGACTTCGCGTTTTTGCTGGATGAGGCCCAGGCGGTTCTCCATGTCCCAACCGAGCGCGCGGAAAAGCGGGTTCAGAAAATCATCGCGCAACTGAGCTTCGGAATAGCCAGACTGCTTGAGTTCGGCGAGGCGCTTGCCGAAAGACTCGACGAGACGGTTGAGTTCCTTCTCGAAAGATTCAAACGTGGTGGCGCTCGGCATTGCGTTTCTTTTACAGGAGCACGATGCGCGTCGCAATCTTCAGTTGCCCGCACCGGGTTTCCAACGCTGGAAGAACACCTCGAAGTTCGACTGTTCGACGGCCTGAAAATAATTCCCGCGCAACTGGTCCGTGGACGCATCGTAGGTGAGCGTGTAGGTCGAACCGGGATACTTCACGTCGCGCAATTCAACAACGACCTTCAACGCGCCACCATCCATGGACGCCACGGCCTTCGCCACGTTGATGGGGCGCGGATTGAAATATCCCGCGTCAATCGTTCCCTCAGCGTCCACACTTTTGAACTGGAGGATGTAACCGCCATCGGGCCGTATCCAGTTGGCGACGAGCTTCTCGAAATCCGGTCTGGCCACGGCAGCAACGTCGGTCGTGTCCGCCTCCGCTGACGGCGCGCTCGCGGACGTGGTTTCAACGGGCGCAGCAGGCGGTGTCGGCGCATCCGACTGTTGGGTTTTCCAGCGCCAGATTCCAAGTCCCGCGAGGAGAACGACAGCCAGCACAATAAAAACTTCACCGGTTTTCCGACGTTTGGGCGCCGATGGCGCGGACCGTTGGCCGGGCGGAATGGGCTTTGGATGGTTGCTCATATCAATGAGATCAGGCTACGGGGACCCGGCCCGATTAGAAAGCCGTGACATTGCCTTCCATGAATGGGAGCGCCGATCTCCAGATCGGCCAGTTTCAGATCGCGCCGCTCGCGAGCCGATCTGGAGATCGGCGTTCCGGTTGCGGTTCAAGGGTTGAGGCGGGAAAACTTCTCGTCACAATCACCCGCCGCTGTTGGCGTGACCTTCCAGTTCGTCCAGGCGTTGTTTGATCTCCTCCAGTTCGTAGTAGAGGGCGCTGGCGACCTGTTCGGCGCGGAGCGGAGCGCCTTTATTCATCTTCTTGACGAGGTCTGCAAGACTGACGCGCTCGATTTTGGATTCGACCGTCTCCTTCTTGGCGGCGGCGGCTTCCTTCTGATAGCGGCGTTCGAGAATGTCGAGCACCTCCAGGCATTGTTCGTGCGTAATCGCCTCGCGTTCCTGCTCGCTCACAGGCGACGCGTCGGGTGCGCGGTCCAGCACCTGATGAATGGTGCCCGTCAATTCCTCGTCCAGAAACTTCCGTCGGCCGGTCGTGACGCGCATGATGTTGCGCTTATGAAATTCGAGCAACACCGCGCCGAACAGACTGTAATGCGTCGCCGAGGCGTCGGTGGGAGAAACCGGCACGAGCCTGCCAGCCTCGCTGCGAGCGGCGTAATTGTATTCGCCAGCCTCCTTCTTGCCGGGTATCCAGCGTGATTTGTCCTCAATGCGTGGACGCACCGCGCGGATGATTTCCAGTTTCAGCGCGGGAGTCAGAACGGCAATGCGCTTGTCGCTGATGGGTTTGACGGTCTTGACCTGCGGCGGTGGGGGTGCGGGTTGTTGAACGGGCGCGGGAGGCGCAACCGATGGTTGATTAGCAGCCCGTTTTGTCACCGGAGAATGTGGCTCAACAGGAGGCGGCGCGGGAGTTTCCGGTTTGGGTTTAGCTGGCCTTTCCGGGGCGGCTTTTCTGCGCGCCGCAGGCTGCGCCAGCACCGCAACCGGCAGAACCTTGTCGCTCTTGAGCGGCTTGGGAACAATGATCGACACTCTGCAAGACGGGCAGTCTATGCGCCGGCTCTCGAACTCGGCACCGACTTTGATGTGCTGATTGCACGAGGGGCAGGAGAATTTGAATTCGTTCATGATTTAATCCTGTTCTGTTTGCCCTGAAATGCAACTCATCAGCGACGGATTCTCAGGGCTTCGTCACCTCCAGCGTCACGGCCGCGCCGGTGAGGATGACGACGTCAGCGCCGGGCGTCAGTTCCGACATGTCCACGTCCTTACGGACCGGGAACGTCTGCGTGGACCCGTCCAGGAACAGGAGCGCCACCAGCCGTTGCTGGGTGTCCACGGCGGCAATGCGCGCGTCGCGTCGCTCGCGTTTTCCGTAGAGAACGTCGGAGGAGGCGGGCTTGTGTTCCAATGTGGACTTGGCGGAAAGGTCGTCCATGTCCGGCGGACCTTCCTTGCCGAGGAAGATGATCATTTCGCGGGCGACTCTGGCCTTGATTAGTTCGCCCTCTCGCAACTGGTCGAACGCGGGGTCCTGCGGCCCTGCCTTGAACGTGTTGTAGGTGCCGTCCTGCGCCAGCAACGTGACCGTCCGCGCCCCGCGATCAATGCGCGTGACAGTGACGGGAATCTCATACGTCTCCACCAAGATTCCGCCGGGCACACCTTTTTTGAGAGAGGTGGAAGTGGATTTTTTTACGGGTGCTGTTCCGCTCGAGGCACACGACGCGAGGAATGGTAGTACGCCGCAGGCGAGAACGGTAGCGAGTAGGTTGCGAATCAATGGGTTCATGTTTGGTCAGCGCCCGTTTCGTGGGCCGGTTAAGATTGAAACGGCCCGCGACACAATGCAAGCGCGAGCACGCGGGGCTTGCAATGGCCGCTGATCGCTGGTTTATTCTGCCAAATCACAATTTGTCGCATGAGATTCGCGCGTATATCCGGGAGTTTTTTTGTTTTTGTCTCCGTCGTTCTCGTTCACGCCGACCCCGGTCCGTTGGAACTATGGTCACCCGCTCCCGCCAATTCGTGGAATCAGGAGGCGTATCCCGTCGGCAACGGAAAACTCGCCGCCATGGTGTTCGGCAAGGTGACTGACGAGCAAATCCAGTTCAACGAGGAATCCATCTGGACGGGACAGCCGAACGACTATTCCAACCCCAACGCCACGCCCGCGCACCTGGCCAGTATTCGTCAAAAGGTTTTCAACCGGCAGGACATCTGGAGCGAGGCGCAGCCGTTTCTGTCGAGCGTGCCGTTGCGTCAGGCGCAGTATCAACCCGCAGGCGTGCTGAACCTCAATTTCTCGCCTCACAGCGGAACGTCGAACTACAGACGTTCACTCGATTTGAACACGGCTACGGCCACTGTTCGCTACGATTACG
>DAOLDN010000175.1:0-1609 GCA_035327385.1 Verrucomicrobiota bacterium
TTGACACAACCACAATACAAACGATGGAAACCGTTTTGATCATCGAGGACGACCCGACGTTGTTGATCGGGTTGAGGGACAATTTTGAATTCAAGGGCTACAAGGTCGTCACCGCCGCCGACGGCGAAAAGGGCCTCAACGCCGCGCTCAACGCGAAGCCCGACCTCATCCTGCTGGACATCATGCTGCCCAAGATCAACGGCTACGAAATCTGCCGGCTCATCCGCGAGCAGAAGCTCGACATGCCCATCATCATGCTCACCGCCAAGGGCGAGGAATCGGACGTTGTGCTCGGGCTCAATCTCGGCGCGGACGATTACGTGACAAAACCTTTCAGCATCAAGGAACTTCTCGCGCGCGCCGGCGCGTTCCTGCGCCGCGCGAAGAAGGACGAACAGGACGTGTTTGAATTTGGCGGACTGCGCCTCGACATCTCCGCGCGCCGTCTGACGCGCAAGAACAAGGAGATTGAACTGTCACCCAAGGAATTCAATCTGCTGGAATACTTCGTCAAGAAACCCGGCCGCGCCCTGACGCGCGACGAAATCCTCAATGCCGTCTGGGGTTACGACAACATCGTGACCAGCCGCAGCATTGACCGCTTTGTCACCACGCTGCGCAACAAGATCGAGCCCGACCCCGCGCGGCCCATCTTCATCCACACCATCCGGCAGATCGGCTACCGTTTTGAACCGCCGGAACACAAGGCGTGAACGCACCAGCGCACTGATGTCCCGGTCATGAATTCCGATTACTCATCCGCACGGTATGCGTTGCGCGACATGCGGAACACCGATCTGCTGGTGTTCCGTTTCGTGGCAGAGAGGGGCATCATCCGCGGCGACCACGTGCTGGACCTCGGTTGCGGTGCGGGCCGTTCGACACGGTTTCTGGCCGACCTCGGCAAACTGGCAACGGGCGTTGACCGGCGACCGGAAATGGTCGCGGAGGCGCGGCGTCTTGACCCGGCAGGTAGTTACGAGATTGTCCCGCGCGGCAATCCGCTGCCAATGCAGGACGCCGCGTTCGATGCGGTCTTTTCGAGCTGGGCAATTCTTGAGGAAGACGCCGAAAGCGAAATTATCCGCATCCTGCGCGAATGCCGGCGCGTCGTGAAGACCGGCGGCGACGTCGCGATCGTGACCAACACGCCGGAATTTTACCAGGGTCGCTGGCTGTCGTGCCGCGTGGATCATCCGGAGAACAAGCCGCCCTTGCAGAGCGGCCAGCGCGTGCGCGTCACCTTGATGCCCGAGGAGGTGGACGTGGACGATTACTTCTGGAGCGACGCGGACTATCGCCGGTTCTTCGCCGAAGCCGGTTTGAAGGTCCACGGTGTGCATCATCCCCTGGGCCGTAGCGACGATGCGCTGCCCTGGCAGGATGAACTGACCACCGCACCCTACGTCATCTACCACCTGAATCGGTAACAACTTCTTCCCATCTTACTCTTAATCGTAATCGTAATCCTGATCCTGAAGCCGGTATCAAAACGATGGGTCTCCACCGGAAGGGAACAGGTATCGTATTTTGGAGCCACGAAACACACGAAATGACACGAAAACAGGACGCTGCCATCACGTTCAATCAGAGCGATGCAGTTGCAATG
>DAOLDN010000175.1:1709-7366 GCA_035327385.1 Verrucomicrobiota bacterium
GGATCAAAGCCTTCGCCGCCGGGTGAATGTTCCTGCGTTGCCCGGTCCTGTATTCTGACGAACCTTTCGTGTGGTTCGTGTATTTCGTGGTTACTCACCAGCCGTCTTTCCACCCTTGTCGCGCCGAAGTCAGACGAAGGCGGATTCCGCGTTCCGAGTTCTGCGTTCCGCGTTCAAAAGTCTTTCTTGCCTAAACGCCTTGGGTGCCTAGGATTGCGGCCAAGCCCGAGAGGAGTTCCGCCCGGACCCGCACTGAGTGCGACATTTCCAGAGCAACTGCCAGCCGCCACGGCGCTGAGCGGGCATTGATTTTGCGCAAGTCGCCGCGCAGGCGGGCCAGCCGGACGCCGACGGTTTTTACGGCGATTCTCTAACGCAAATTGACGCGGTGTTTAGGAATTGAGAACATTTGGCGAGACCATACACCTGAGAAAGCGAAAGCGATGATTCTGAACCTCCCTAAAGCGTTTCCGTTGGACACGCTTGCCAAGTTCAGTTTTGGCGCGCCCGATGGAAGAGAGGACGAGCTTCTTAAAAGCCATCTTTGTCTGTGCCAAATCGAGCCAGTCCGCGAGGTGGTGAAGGGAAACAAGTCAGTTATTGTTGGCGAGCGTGGAACGGGAAAGACAGCGCTTTTTCGACTGCTCAGTGAGGGAACATTGAAATTTGAGTATCCGGCTGACCTGCGGCAAGTGCTGGTCCCCGTGGAGGAGGAGTTAGATTTCAAGACATTCCGAAACACGATTATCGCTCGAATCAAAGAGCAAGTTGGAGATGAGTCTTTAAAGTATCGAATCGTTTGGGAGGTTTTCCTCATCCACAGACTGCTCACAAGCGTAGATGAGCGCCTAAAATTACCGCCGGAATTGACGTCCAAACTGAAGCAGATCAACGAGCTTTTCGATTTAAAGCAGAAGAAGCCTAAGCTGATCGAGTTGCTTTTGCACAATAAGAAGACCGTGGGTGTGAAGGTGGACAGCCACATGCCGAATATGCCGATGAGCTATTACGCCTCGATCGAACCTTCGGCGGCTCTTGGTGAGTCGTCTCCGGTGCAATCAGCGGAGGCCATTCTGAATATCGATAAAACGAAGTCGGACCTGAATAAGTTTCTTGCGGATAACAACACCGTGGCAGTTGTTTTGATCGATCGTCTTGACGAGTTTGTGATTCAGGATGCCTACGAAATACAGAAGATGGTGCTGCAGGGTCTGTTGGACACCGAAAAGAGCTTCAGCCCGTTAAAGAATTTGCGCGTCAAAGTGTTTATTCGTGCTGACCTCTTTCGGCAGCTTGATTTTGAAAAAATCGGTTTTGACAAATTGGTGCATCGCAAAGTCGAATTGAAGTGGTCGCATGAAGACATTCGGGAATTTGTAGCGCGGCGCATTTCCTTCAATTACGCAACGGTCCTCAAACTAAATTTTCTCGTCTTCTTGAGAGAAGGAAAGCACATTTGCATTGATTTTACTGGCGATCAGGCAAAAAAGGCCAAGCCTCTGATACGCCTCTTTTCAGGTTCGAAGAAGTCTAGCAAAGACGAGTGGGACGCAGTTCCAGAGAGCTTCACGGACGACAAGAATAGGCAGATCATTAAGTCTCTCTTTCCCAAAGAACTCAATCACAAGACAATCGATGGCTCAGAGGAGAGGATATCAACCTGCAACTTCCTAGAGACGCATTTTTGTCTCCATAAAGACGTTATCACCCCGCGCACGATTCTGAACTACCTGGAGAAAGCTTTGGCGAAGGCCGTCGCATACTTTCGCCAGCAACCACAGGAAAAAGTAATCCTTACAAAGGAAAACGAATATCCCCTATTCAAACGCGAAGTTCTCTCGGCTGCATACCGCGAGTTGAAAGACGAGATGTGGGTTTCTCTCCAAGAACACAGCGGACAATGGAGTGACTGGGTAGCGATGTTGCGGAAAAAGAAAAAGAACGACGTGATGAGCTATAAGCAGATTCGTCGATTCTTGAATGCCGAGGACGAAAGCCGTCTAAAAAACTTTCTTTCCTACTTAACGCACAACGGCGTCCTGGTTTGCCAGAATTCGTCGGTTACGCGAGAAAACCGGAACTTCTTCTTGCCCATCCTATACAAGGAGGTGTGACAGAAGCGCTGGGAGTGATCATGATAGCTGCGAGCAAACAACTGAATGATGAACACGCACTTGGCAGGAATGCTGAAAATAGGCAGCACGAGCTTGGCCAGTTCCTGACGCCGCATCAAGTAGCTGATTTCATGGCTTCCCTATTTGAGGCGCGCTGGCAGGAGTGGAATTTGCTGGACGCCGGAGCGGGACACGGAGCGTTGTCAGCGGCGTTGGTGAGTCGCCTTAGCGGGTTGCGTCACAAGCCCCGGAGGATTTCCATCACAGCCTACGAACTGGACGATGCGTTGATGCAACCGCTTCGAGCGACTCTGCACAACTGCCGACAGGAATGTGAGCGAGTTGGTATTCAATTCTCATCTACGGTGTTGAATGAAGATTTTATTGCGGTTGCTACACCTTGGGTGCGCGGCGATTTGTTTTCGCCGCCTCGGTCCCGATTCAACGCCGCGATTGTTAATCCGCCTTACCGGAAAATTCGAAGTGACTCCTCCACGCGTATTCTGCTTCGATCCGCCGGCATTGAGACTAGCAACCTCTACACGGGCTTTGTCGCCCTCATTACGAAGTTGCTGGCAGGCCGCGGAGAATTGGTCGCCATCACGCCGCGAAGTTTTTGCAACGGGCCATACTTCAAACCGTTCAGGACAGATTTCCTCGAAACCATGTCGCTGCGGAGGCTGCACGTTTTCGAATCCCGCGCATCGGCATTCAGCCGCGACGGCGTGCTCCAAGAAAACATCATCTTCCGTGCTGTCAAAGATTCCGCGAAACCAAACAACGTCATCATTTCCAGCAGCAGCGGCGTACCAGGCGGCATAGTCACTGAACGAGAGGTAGCCTACCGAGACGTGATTTCGCCAGACGACCCGGAGCAATTCATCCACCTAGCAGAGGACGAAGCACACGACAGCGCGCGGGCAATAATGTCGCAGTTGTCAGCGACGTTGGCGCAAGTGGGTGTGTCGGTTTCAACCGGTCGCGTGGTGGATTTTCGTGCCAAGGAATTTCTGCGGCAGCTGCCCGGACACGATACCGCCCCGTTGATTTACCCGTGCCACTTCAACGGCGGCTTCGTGCATTGGCCGAAAGAAACAGCACGCAAACCAAACGCCATCGTAAGTAATGAGCAGACTCGGGAGTTGCTTGTGCCTGCCGGGGTGTATGTGCTGGTGAAACGATTCACGGCGAAAGAAGAGAAAAAGCGCATCGTGGCCTGCATCTACGATCCGCAGCGGATTCATGCGCCGCTCGTCGGCTTCGAGAATCACTTGAATTATTTCCACGTCAATGGACATGGTCTGCCGATGACTCTGGCGAAGGGTTTGGCCGCGTTTCTGAATTCGACGGTCGTTGACGTGTATTTCCGCCAGTTCAATGGCCATACCCAAGTGAACGCGACTGACCTGCGAAACCTGAACTACCCGCCGAGAGTCGAGCTTGAAAGTCTGGGCCGCAGAGTCACCGACCCAAGCTTACCGCAGGCGCAACTCGATGCATTGGTGGAGGACGAACTTTTCTGATGGCAAAGACGAAACAGTCCGGCTTGGACAGAGCCCGCGAGGCGAAGCTTCGTGACGCTATGGAAATCTTGAAGGTGATCGGCTTTGCCGCAAGGCAAAGCAACGAAGTGGCAGCCTACAGTTTTCTCGCGTTGCTAGACCTCAAGCCAATGCAGTCTTGGACTGAAGCCGCTGAACCGTTGCGGGGAATCACTCCCATCATTGATTTCGTGGCCGAAGCGTATGGCGTTCGCTACGCTCCTAATACGCGCGAGACGATTCGCGACGAAGCGGTGAAGTATTTCGTCGAGGCCGGAATGCTGATTCGGAATCCCGATGATCCAAACCGTCCGACCAACAGCGGCAAGACAGTTTATCAAATCGAACCGACGGCGCTCGAATTGTTTCGCGCCTTCAGGAGCTTGGAGTGGGGCAGCAGATTAAAGGCGTATTTTGCAGAACGCGATCGCATCCGCAAAGAACTACTTCGCGAACGGAAGCTGTCGAGAATTCCGGTGAAACTTCCGTCGGGTGAAACCGTGACCATCTCGCCGGGCGGGCAGAATCCGCTTATCAAGACTGTGATTGAGGAATTCTGCCCATGCTTCGTGCCGGGCGGCACTGTCGTTTACATTGGCGACGCAGAAGACAAGTTTCTGCATTTGGACGCCAATTATCTGCGGCGGCTTGGCGTCGAAATTCCCGCTCCAGCTAAAATGCCCGATGTCGTGGTTCACGATACGAAGCGAAATTGGTTGTTGCTCATCGAAGCCGTGACCAGTGCCGGTCCGGTTGATGGCAAGCGACGAAAGGAGTTGAAGGAGTTATTTTCCGGCTGCAAAGCGGGTTTGGTTTTCGTCACTGCGTTTTCCACGCGCGACGCAATGCGCAGCTTCCTGACGCAGATTTCATGGGAGACGGAAGTATGGATTGCCGAAGACCCGGAGCACATGATTCATTTTAACGGTGAACGGTTTCTTGGCCCTTACCCGGACGTGATGCCAAAGCTAGATTGAGCTTAGCCAGCTTGACTCCTGTTCCTGCACTGCTTTGCCGGCGGTCATTTCACTTCCAGCGACGAATTGCACTGCTGGACGCGCTCCACGAATCCATGCTCAGCGAGATGAGCGATGCCGCGTGCGACTTCGGCGCAGTCTGATTCTCGAAGTCGAGCCGACGTGGCAGTCGGCGCTCCGCCCTGCCACGCACAATTTTCAACAAGATTTGCTGAATATGGAGATGGCCTCCGGGCGTCTGGCCAGTAGTCTTGTTATGATGAACCGTTTTGTTTTTTTCCTGGCGGCGGCTTTGTGTTTGTGTCGGGCGTTCGCTGAACCGGTCAGCGCGGATCGCATCGCGCAGTTGCCGGAATCGGAACGCGCGGCGTGGACGGCTTGGTTCGAGCGTTCACAGGCCAACGCCCGCGCCGATGCCGCCGCGTTGCAGGCCGAGGTGGCGTCGAACAATCTCGCCAGCGCCATCAAGGCGCCGAGCGGCGGCGATTTCAAGTTGTCTTTCAAGGCCGGCGATCCGTGGTTCGCCAGTGACGAGGCAAAGCAGCTTGCCGATGTCGTGTTGTCGTATCAGACGCCGACGGGCGGCTGGTCCAAGAAGAACGGTTACACCAAAGGGCCGCGTCAGCCGGGGATGCAGTTCACGTCGCAGAACGAGCCGGGGAGCAGTCCGCATTACGTGGCCACGTTCGACAATCGCGCCACGACCGAGGAGATGTATTTCCTCGCTTACGTCTGGCACGCGACGAAGCGCGAGGATTGCAAGGAGGGTTTCATCAAGGGGCTGAAGTTCATTCTCGCGGCGCAATATCCCAACGGCGGCTGGCCGCAGGTGTATCCGTTGGAGGGTGGATACCACGACAACATCACGTTCAACGACGACGCCATGACGCGCGTGCTGGAATTGCTGAATGCCATCCAGAGCGGCGAGCCTTATTACGCGTTTTTGGACGAGGGATTGCGGCAGAAGGCCGCCGAAGCGTTCGACACGGGAGTCCGTTGCGTGCTCAAGACGCAGGTTGTTCAGG
>DAOLDN010000176.1:0-7351 GCA_035327385.1 Verrucomicrobiota bacterium
TTGGATGTTGGTGCTTGTGGCGGGAACGGTTCCACCGGAAACAGCGAAGAACCACCGAACGAAAGGCAAACTGCGGGCGCGCAACTGGTTTTTGCGCGCCACGAATCCCTGGCTTTCACCCCGTCCGGTGCGCAAAGAAAAAGCTGTCGTTTGAGGGCGTCAATTGGCATATCATCGCCCCTCGAAACGAGATATGAGCAGCAAGAAAATGTTACGATTCGGTTTGCCCAAGGGCAGCCTTCAGGAGGCCACCATCCAAAAGATGGCCAAGGCGGGGTTCAACATTCAGGTCAGCAGCCGGTCCTACATCCCTTACGTGGACGATGACGAACTGGAAATCCGCCTCATCCGCGCCCAGGAAATCAGCCGCTACGTCGAGCACGGCTACCTGGACTGCGGCATCACGGGCCACGACTGGGTCATTGAAAACGGATCGAACGTCCACGAGGTCGGTGAATTCCTCTTCAGCAAGGTGTCGCGCCGTCCGGCGCGTTGGGTGTTGTGCGTGCCGGAAAACTCCCCCGTCAAATCCGTCAAGGACCTCAAGGGCAAGCGCATCGCCACCGAGGTCGTCAATCTCACCAAAAAATATCTCAAGAAACATGGAGTGAAGGCGGAGGTGGAGTTCTCCTGGGGTGCCACCGAGGTCAAGGCGCACGAATTGGTGGACGCGATTGTCGAAGTCACCGAAACCGGCTCGTCCCTGCGCGCCAACAAACTCCGCATCGTGGACGAACTGCTCAGTTCCACTCCGCGACTGATCGCCAACCAGAAGTCGTGGAAGGACAAATGGAAACGCCAGAAGATCGAGACCCTGGCCATGCTGCTGCGCGGCGCATTGGAAGCCGAGGCGAAAGTCGGCTTGAAGATGAACATTGCCGAGAAGAACCTTAAACACCTTTTGGAAAGCCTTCCGTCGCTGCGCAATCCCACCATCTCCGGCCTCAGTCAACAGGGCTGGGTGGCCGTGGAAACGATCATTGACGAACACATCGTCCGCGAAATCATCCCCAAACTCAAAGCCGCCGGCGCGGAAGGGATCATCGAATACCCGCTGAACAAGGTCGTGTACTAGCCGCGCCAGCCCGGCGGGATAAGTTTAGAATTGGCTTTACCGCAATACTCCGCTACTCCATTAACACCCTATGGGTTCATTAAAGAAACGCCGCAAGGCAAAGATCAACAAACATAAACGGCGCAAGAAGCTGCGTCTGAATCGTCACAAGAAGCGCACCTGGCAGAAATAATCTCTGCCCGCCGCGTCGCTTTATTCACCAACGCCAGCGCCCCGCTCCGGGGCGCTGGGGTTGTTTTTGTGCCGTGTCAACGCGACTGTCGCTCCGATGGAATGGAAACCGCGCATGAACCAACGGCCCGCATGGCTGCCGGTCGTGGTGCTGTTTTGCGTGTTGGGCGCCGCCGGTTGTCGCACCACCTCCTCAAAAGCCCTCATTAGCACGGACGACGAATCCGAAATGGAACGTCGCGCCCGCGCCCACGCCCAATACGCCGCCGCCGTCATCTACGACATCAACGACGAGCCTGAGGACGCGCTGGATGCCTTCTATCAGGCGGCAACGCTCGACTCTGAAAATGAGACATTGGCGCTGGATGTCTCCCGGCGCTTCATCATCGCACGACAGCCGGAACGCGCGCTGGAAATTCTCAAAGCCAGCGCAGCCCGCCCGGATTCCTCCGGCGAGATCTGGGCGCGGCTGGGGCTGGTCTATACTCAACTGGGCAGAAGCGCCGACGCCGTACAGGCAAACAGCGTCGCCATCAAGAAATCGCCGAAGCAACTCGACGCCTACAAAAACTTTTTCAACGACCTTATGCTCGCCAACAAGCACGACGAGGCGTTGAAAGTGCTGGGTCAGGCGGTGGCCCAGAAGGATGTTAGCCCGGAATTTCTCATCGGGGTGGCCGAGATGTACGCCCAGTTTCTCAACCAGTTTCCAACGCGCAGAAAAGCCGTCGAACCGCCGGCAGTCGCCGCCCTCGACCGAGCGGCAGCTTTGTCGCCCGCTTCCGACATGCTTCGGTTGCGTCTGGCCGACGCCTATCTGGCGATGAGCCGTCCGATGTCCGCGGCCACCTACTACGAGATTTCGCTCACCAACGTGATGGACGTTCCGTTTTTACGCGACACACTCCGCGACAAACTGGCGGAAATCTACCTCCGCGCCGGCAGCAACCAACTGGCTGTGGCGCATCTCGAAGCTGTTGTTCGCGACGAACCTTCCAACGCCAAGGCACATTATCTCCTCGGTCTGGTGGCGTTGGACGAGCAGCGATGGAGCGATGCCACGGACCATTTTCAAAGGTCCATTGTGTTCAATCCCGGTTTCGAGCGCGCCTATTACGATCTGGCCAGCGCCCAGATTGCCGCTGAACGGCCCGCCCAGGCGCTGGCCACGCTCAACGACGCGCGTCGCAGGTTTCCGCAAAACTTCCTGATGGAATACCTTTTCGCCTCCGCATTCATCGAATCCAAGGCCTACGCCCAGGCCGTCGGACACTTGAACGCCGCCGAGGTCATCGCCGGCGCTTCGGACTCTGCGGTGCTTAACGAACGGTTTTATTTCCAGTGCGGTGTCGCCTACGAACGCAGCGGGCAACATGACCAGGCCGCCCGTTATTTCAAGAAATCCATCGAACTGTCCCCGGACTTCGCTGCCGCGCTCAATTACCTGGGTTACATGTGGGCCGACCGCGGCGAAAATCTGGAGGAAGCCGAACGCCTCATCGCCAGAGCGTTGAAGATCGAACCCAACAACGAAGCCTACCTGGACAGCATGGGCTGGGTGCGCTTCAAGCAGGGCGATTACAAGTCCGCGCTCAAATACATTCAAAAAGCCATCGAAGCCTCGGAGGAGCCTGACGCGGAGATTTACGATCACCTCGGCGACATATATGCCGCGATGAACCAGCCCGACAAGGCCCGTGAGGCCTGGGAAAAGGCGCTGTCTGTGGAACCCAACGACGACATCCGAAAAAAGCTCGAACCGCCGGCTGCCGACTGAAATCCTCATGGAATTCCGCTACACCAAACACTACACGCGCGAGGAAGCCTCCGCGTTGTTGCCCCAGTTACGCGCGTGGCTCAAACGGCTGAACGATTTGCGGGCCGACCTGGAGCGCTACGACAAACGCATCGGCGGACTCATGAATCCCGGCCACGACGTCGGTGGCGACCTCGTCAACAACTGGATCCGCACACTGTCCTTCATGCAGGAGGTGCTGGCGGAATTCCAGCGGCGTGAAATCCTCATCAAAGACCTCGAACGCGGACTGCTGGACTTTCCGTCCGTCATCGAGGGTCGCGAAGTGTTCCTCTGCTGGGAACAGGGCGAGGACGACGTGGAATTCTGGCACGACTTGGACGCCGGCTACGGCGGACGGGAACACCTCTGAATTCTTCGCAGTTCGTTTGCATTCGTCAGTCATTTGTCGTCGCAGGGCACAATTCAAACGGCGAAATGCAAACTCCGATGAAGCCGGATCGTTGAATATATTTGACCAATCAGGGACAACACCTATCCTCTTGGGCCATCTGCCGCTGATCCTTTGAACAGCGGACACATAATCGCTTATGTCTTCGAACCAAAATCCTTCGTTGCCCGGAACACCGGGTGTTGTTGAAGCACCGACGAGCCGCGCTGGCTATTACCGCTGGATGATTTGCGCGCTGCTGTTTTTCGCGGCGGTCATCAACTACATTGACCGGCAGGTCATCGGCATTCTCAAGCCCGCGTTGGTCGAGGAATTTGGCTGGTCGGACGAGCGCATCTACGCCTCCATCGTCTTCTGCTTTCAACTGGCCTATGCCATCGGCTTTCTCTTCGCGGGACGTTTCATGGACAAGGTGGGTGTGCGGGTCGGGTTCGCCATTTCGGTGACGCTCTGGAGCATTGCTGCCATGGCGCACGGGTTTGCGGGACTCGTATCCGACTGGCATATACCCGTGTTGAACTTGGACAAGAACACCGGGTTTGCGGTGGTGACCCTGGTGGGGGCCGCTGCGGGACTGGCGGTGGCCCGTTTTGCATTGGGTATTGGTGAATCCGGGGCGTTTCCGGCTTCGATCAAAGCCGTGGCGGACTGGTTTCCAAAAAAGGAACGCGCCCTGGCCACCGGCATCTTCAACTCCGGCACCAACGTCGGCGCGCTCGTCGCGCCACTGGCGGTGCCGTGGATTCTGGGACATTGGGGCTGGGAATGGGCGTTCATCGGCACGGGAGCCATCGGCTTCTTCTGGGTGTTCTGGTGGCTGACTGTCTATCGGCACCCGGAGGATCATCCCCGGTTGAAACCCGCCGAACTGGCCTACATCCGCAGCGACGCGATCGAGCGTCCGGTGAAAGTTGCCTGGCTCAAACTCCTGACACATCGGCAGACTTGGGCCTTTGCTTTGGGCAAGTTTTTGACGGACCCCGTCTGGTGGCTCTATCTGTTCTGGTTGCCGGACTTCCTTCACAAAACCCACGGGGTCAAAGTGACCGTTTCGGAAATGGGTCCCCCCCTGCTGGTCATCTACATCCTGGCGGATTTCGGAAGCATCGGCGGCGGCTGGTTGTCGTCGCATTGGATCAAAAAAGGGTGGACGCCCAACCGCGCCCGCAAGATGGCCATGCTCGTTTGCGCGCTGTCGGTCGTGCCCATCGTCTTTGCCGCAAAGGTCCAAAACCTCTGGGTGGCCGTGCTGCTGGTCAGTCTGGCGGCTTCGGCGCATCAAGGGTGGTCTGCGAACCTGTTCACGCTCACCTCGGACATGTTCCCCCGGAAAGCTGTGGGTTCAGTCGTCGGCATTGGCGGTACCGCCGGGGCCGTGGGCGGCATGTTCATCGCCATGCTCGTCGGCGCCATCCTTCAGGCCACAAAAAGCTACGTGCCCATATTCCTGATGGCAGGATTCGCGTATCTCCTGGCTCTGCTCGTCATTCACTTGCTGGTGCCTCGTCTCGAAGAGGCGAAACTGGAGTCGAAGATCGAATCCTGATGCGCCGTTTTTCACAACCACCCGATGCAACGGACGGTCCGTGGCATCGGGTCTTCTTTTTGTTGCAGCCTTGATCCCGTCATCCATCATGCGAACAAGCCTTTGCCTTCCTGCCACATCGTCGAACTCATTCGCCGATCTCGCGTCCCCCTCCAGTCGGTTGGCGGTTTCTTTTGCATCATTGCTTTTGGCTGCCGTTCTTGGCGAAACGTTCGCCGCCCAACCGGCAGCGATTGACCGACACGCTCTCGTCACGCGCCACAACGTCATTCTGACCAACGCCGACCCGCTCAATCCGCTGACGGTCGGCAACGGCCGGTTCGGGTTCACGGCGGACATCACCGGCTTGCAGACGTTCCCCGCGTTTCACGACGCCGGAATCCCGTTGCACACGCTCTCGGAGTGGGGCTGGAACACGTTCCCCAATCCGGAACATTTCACCTTGGAGGACGCGCTCAAGCCGTTCCAGGTGCATGGTCGAACGGTGACGTATCTCGACGGTCGGATTGATCCCGAACCCGGAACACAAGACCGCTCCAAAAAAGCCGTGGACTGGTTGCGGGCCAACCCGCACCGCATTGACCTCGGTCGCATCGGCCTCGCGCTGTCGCATCCCGACGGACGCGCAGCGGAAATCACCGATCTCACCCACACTTCGCAAACCCTCGATCTCTGGCGCGGCGTTCTGGAAAGCAGGTTCGTTTTCGACGGTCAACCCGTTCGCGTTGTGACGGTGTGTCATCCCGACCGCGACGCGCTGGCCGTCAGGATCGAGTCGCCGCTGGTCGCAGACGGGCGATTGCGGGTGAAGATTGCGTTTCCCTACGCTGGCGGTGAATGGCGCAAGGCCGCCGACTGGACGAAGGCGGACCGCCATCAAACCCACTGGACTGCCCGGCGCGACAGATCGAATTTCAAACGTGTGTTGGACTCGGAGACTTACCATCTGACGCTGGCCCATTCACGCAATGCGGTTGTCCGGCAAATCGCGCGGCACGAGTTTGAACTTTCAGCCGGTTCAACGGATGAATTGGAATTAGTGGCCGAGTTCGGCCCGCGGTCGTTGAGCGGCAAACCGCCCGCGTTTGCCAGGGTCCAAAAAGATTCCTCCAGACATTGGAAGGAATACTGGTCGCGCGGCGGCGCGATTGATCTCAGCGGCAGCACCGATCCCCGCGCTCACGAACTGGAACGTCGCATCGTGCTCTCGCAATACCTCATGGCCGTCAACTGCGCGGGCGACGACCCGCCGCAGGAGACGGGGCTGGTGTTCGACAGTTGGTTCGGAAAATTTCACCTGGAAATGCACTGGTGGCACGGCGCGCATTTCGCCTTGTGGGGCAGGGAGGATTTGCTGGAACGCTCATTGTCCTGGTACGACCGCATCATGCCCAACGCGCGTTCCACTGCCCAACGCCAGGGTTACGCCGGAGTGCGCTGGCCCAAAATGGTCGGGCCGGACGGTCGCGAAAGTCCCAGCACCATCGGCGTGTTCCTCATCTGGCAGCAGCCGCATCCGATCTATTACGCGGAATTGATGTATCGCTCCAACCCGACGAAAAAAACGTTGAAGCGTTACCAGCGGACCGTGTTTGAAACGGCTGAATTCATGGCGTCCTACGCGTGGTTGGACGAAGCCGCCAATCGCTACGTTCTCGGTCCTGTCCTCATTCCCGCACAGGAAAGCTACGGTTCGATCAAAACTCGCGTCATCAACCCCACCTTCGAACTCGCCTACTGGCACTGGGCGCTGGAAACCGCGCAGCAATGGCGCGAACGTCTCGGCATGAAACGCGATCCCAAGTGGGATGACGTGATCCAAAGAATCTCCAAACCGACAATTCGCAACGGCGTTTACGAAGCCATCGAGGTCGAGCCGTTCACGATCCGCGAGGACCATCCCTCAATGCTCGCCGCGCTGGGCGTGCTGCCGCTGACTCCATTGATTGACAGCGCCACGATGAGCCGCACGCTCGACGCCGTGTGGCACGATTGGGACTGGCCCAGCACGTGGGGCTGGGATTATCCGGTCATGGCGATGACCGCCGCCCGAGTCGGCAGGCCGGACAAGGCGATTGACGCGTTGTTCCTGCCCGCGCAAAAAAATCGTTACCTTGCCAACGGCCACAATTATCAGGACGCGCGACTGCCCGTTTATCTGCCGGGCAACGGAGGATTGCTGACGACCGTGGCGATGATGGCCGCCGGCTGGGACGGCAGTCCAACCAACGCACCGGGCTTTCCAAAGGACGGAAGCTGGAATGTGCGGGCCGAAGGTCTGAGGAAAATGCCTTGAGCCCGAACTCCGAAACTGCGCCGCAGCGAAGTAGCGCAGACTGGCAGTCTGCCGTG
>DAOLDN010000177.1:0-7346 GCA_035327385.1 Verrucomicrobiota bacterium
CCTCTGGTGGCGCGTTCTGAAGAACGTTAGGGACGGAATGATGCCGCCCCCCAAGAAGCCGCAACCCACGACGGCGGATAAACAACGCCTCGAACAGTGGATCCTATCGCGCGTGTTCGAGCTTGACCCGAAGAATCCCGATCCCGGCCGCGTCACGCTGCGTCGGCTTAATCGCGTGGAATATCGAAACACCGTCCGCGACCTGATGGGCGTGGATTACGACACCAACGCGGAATTCCCGCCGGACGACACCGGCCACGGATTCGACAACATCGGCGACGTACTGACACTGTCTCCGATGTTACTGGAAAAATATCTGGAGGCCGCGCGGACCATTGTGGCGCGTTCCGTTCCCCTCGCCTCCCGTGTGGTGTCCGAGCGGAGGATTCACGGACGCCATTTCCAACCGGATGACGTCGAGTCCGGCGGCAGGCGCAATCGCAGGGACGCGCCGTTGTCCCTGTCGTTTTACTCCGCCGCGTCGGTGACGAATCAATTCAGGATTTCCACCCCCGGCTCGTATCAACTGGCTCTCGATCTGATGGTCAATGACCGGTACGTGGACAATGTTTTCGACTACAACCGCTGCCGGCTGGTCTTCAAGGCGGACGGCAAGGAACTCTTTCAGCGCGAGTTCAGCTGGGAAGGCGGGAAGGCGTATCGCCACGAACTGGACGTGGAATGGACTCCCGGCGAACGCGAGTTGACGTTTGAACTTCACCCTCTGACTCCCAATGAAGCACAGACGCGAACCTTGTCCGTGCAAATCACCGCCGTGACCGTGCGCGGACCGATGGAGACAAAGCACTGGGTCAAACCCCGCAATTACGACCGGTTCTTTCCACGACCCGTTCCCGAGAACGTCAACGAGCGTCGCGCCTACGCCTCGGAACTGATGCGCGGTTTTGCCTCAAAAGCGTTCAGACGCCCCGCGGACGACGCCACCGTGAACCGTCTCACGGACCTGGCGGAAGCCGTTTATTCGCAACCGGAGAAAACCTTTGAGGAAGGCGTCGCCCAGTCAATGGTGGCCGTGCTGGCGTCGCCGAGATTTTTGTTCCGCGAAGAAGGCGTCGAACCCGGCGATCCGCAACGCGCCTACGTGGATGAATTCGCCTTGGCCTCGCGTCTTTCGTATTTCTTCTGGTCTTCGATGCCCGACGACGAATTGCTGCGTCTGGCGGGTGAAGGCGGTTTGCGGACGAATCTTTCCGCGCAGGTGACGCGGATGCTCGCCGACGGCAAATCTGAGGCGCTCGTCAAAAACTTCACGGGCCAATGGCTCCACGCGCGCGACATCGAATCCGTGACCATTGATTCCCGTGCCGTGCTTCGACGAGAAAACAAACCTGACCCTGAAATGGAAGCGGTGCGCCGCCGTTTCCGGCAATTGAACGAGAAATCGGACGAACAATTGACCACCGAGGAACGGACGGAGCTGAGAGAACTGCGTGACCGCGTCCGCCAATCCAATCGCCAGCCCTTGCGCGCCGAACTGAACGGCGACCTGCGCCGTTCCATGAGACAGGAAACCGAGATGGTGTTCGACCACGTCCTGCGCCAGGACAGGAATTTGATCGAACTGGTGGACGGCGATTACACGTTCCTCGACGAACGACTGGCCGCGCATTACGGGATTGACGGGGTCAAAGGCAACGAGCTCCGGCTGGTGAAACTCCCGCCCGACAGTCCCCGTGGCGGTATTCTGACACAGGGAACGGTCCTGGCCGTGACTTCCAATCCCACCCGGACCTCGCCCGTGAAACGCGGCGTGTTCATCCTCGACAACATTCTCGGCACTCCTCCTCCGCCACCTCCTCCGGACATTCCTCCTTTGGAGGACGCCACCAAGGACGTGAAAGACCGAACGCCGACGTTGCGCGAAACGCTCGCCGCGCACCGCGAGAATCCGTCGTGCAGTTCCTGTCACAACCGCATGGATCCGCTGGGCCTTGCGTTCGAGAACTTCAACGCGCTGGGCATGTGGCGTGATTCCGAACTGGGCGAACCGGTGGACGCCGCCGGCCAGTTGATCACCGGCGAACAATTCAACGGCGTGAAAGAATTGAAACGGTTGCTGGCCGAAAAATACTCCCGCGATTTTTACCGGACCGTGACCGAGAAAGTGCTGACCTACGCATTGGGACGCGGGCTGGATTACTACGACGTGACGACGGTGGACGAGATCGTCTCCCGCATCGAAAAGGCCGACGGCCGCCCATCGGCGTTGTTGTCCGGCGTGGTTGAGTCCGCTCCGTTTCAGATGACCCGTCGCGTCCGGCAACAGGCCGAAGGAGGCAGTCCGCCAACACGTCCCCTGCCCCGCACCGCCGCCGCACCGCAAAAAAATCAAACAAATGAGGGGTTGAAATCCGTCCACAATGGGAGAACAGTGCTGGCGGAAAACCAACCGGCCAATAAAACGATGCCATGAATCAGCAAGCCGCGTCCCACCAAGCCGCCGCCAGCGCGGACAACGCCAATTATTCCCGCCGCAGATTTTTGCGCGGACTTGGCGCATGCATCGCATTGCCGACGTTCGTCTCGCTGCCGGTTTCGCGATTGCTGGCGTCCACAACTCCGTCGAGTGTTGCCGTGACTCCCACCGGCGCTCCGTTGAGGACCGCTTTCGTTTATTTTCCCAATGGTGCCATTCCCGCCGACTGGTGGCCGGCTGGTGGCGTGACAGATTTCACCTTCAACCGCACATTGCAACCGCTGGACGCCGTCCGCAAACATCTCCAGGTGTTGGGCGGCCTCGAACATCTCAACGCGACCGCAGGCCCCGATGGCGCTGGTGATCATGCCCGCGCCAACGGAACATTCCTCACCGGAGTGCGGCTCAAGAAAAGCGCCACGGACATCCGCGCCGGCATTTCAATTGACCAGGTCATGGCCCGCGAAATCGGACACCTCACGCGCTTTCCCTCCCTGGAATTGACCTGTGACGCGCGCCGCACCACCGGCGCTTGTGACTCCGGATATTCCTGCGCCTATCAATACAACGTCTCCTGGAGTTCGGCGACGACTCCAATGACGCCCGAAGCCAACCCACGATTGTTGTTCGAGCGATTGTTCGGTTCAGGTTCACCCGGCCAGCGTGCCGCAAGCCTCGAACAACGCCGTCGCGAACAACGATCCATTCTCGATTTCATCCTCGACGACGCCCACGCCATGCAGCGGCGGTTGAACGCGACGGACAAGGCCAAACTGGATCAATACCTCACCGGCGTTCGCGATCTCGAATCGCGCATTCATCGCGCCGAACAGCTGGGCGCGGCCAAAGATCCGAACGTGGAAACGCCAGCCGGCATTCCACCCAGCTACGCGGACCACATCCAGCTGATGTTCGACATCCTGCTGCTGGCGTTTGAGACCGATTCCACCCGCGTCGCGACGTTCCTGCTCGCGCACGACGGCAGCAACCGCTCGTTCGCGGAGATCGGCATTTCCGAGGGCCACCACGATCTCTCGCATCACTTCAACAACGAGGACAAAATCCAGAAGATTTCCGACATTGACCTCTGGTACGTCCGGCAGTTCTCAAAGTTCCTCGAGAAACTGGAGGCCACGAAGGACGTGGACGGCCATTCGCTGCTGCACAACTCGATGATCCTCTACGGCAGCGGCAACGCGGACGGCAACCGCCACACGCACGTCAACCTGCCCATTCTTCTCGCCGGCTCGGGCGGAGGAACCCTGACACCGGGCCGCTACGTCAAACATTCCTCGCAACCCACCACCAATCTGTTCCTCAGCATGGCGGACCGGATGGGCGTTCAAGGTTTGCAGCGCTTCGGGGATTCCTCCGGTCGGCTGAACAACGTTTGAATGCCGTTTCAACCGAGGATCGTCAGAACGATTCCCGCCACGACGCCCAGCACGGCGAGAAATTTCGCTGCGCTGTTGTGTTCGCCGAACAGCCAGATGCCGCCCGCAAACGCCACCAGCGCGCTGCCGCGACGCAGGCTGGTCACGACAGCAATCAACGCTTCAGGATCGCGCAATGCGCTGAAATAAACGTAGTCAGCCACCAGCAACGACAGCGACAGCAACACCACGCTCCAGCGCCAGTGGAATTCCTGTCGCGGCCACCAGCGCAATTTCCAGCCGATCGCCAGTGGCAGGAACAACACCGCCAGATAGATTGAAAACCAGCATTGCACCGTGGACGCCGTGTAACCCACGCGGCCCAGCAGATGTTTGTCGTAGAGCGAACTCATCGTTCCAAACAACGTTCCCATCAGCAGCCAGCCAACCCATTTGTCGCGATGAAAATGAATCCCCTCACCTCGACCGACGATGGACAGTCCGATGAAACAACCGATGGTTGTCACGATGCCCAGCGTTTCCATCATGGTCGGTCTTTCGGCGAGAATGATCAGCGCACCGACCAGCGTCCACACCGGACTCGTGGCGCGGATGGGCGATGCGATGGACACCGGCAGATGTTTCACCGCGAAATATGTGCAGACCCACGACACCGCCACGATGAAGGATTTCAGGAACAACTGCGCGTGCTGAAATGCAGTCAGATGCGCCACCTCCAATTCTCCCGGCAGCAGACCGGGATTCGCCCGCTGCAATCCCAGCAACGTCAGCCAGATCGTCGCGCTGCAAACGTTGCTCAGGAACAGCACCGGAAACACCGCGTTGCCACGGACCGCGTGTTTCGTGGACAGTTCGTAGAAACCAAGAAACAACGCGGACAGCAGGCTGGCGAAAATCCAATGCATTCAACGGATAATCCGAATTTCAATTTCACGAATTCCGAAAACCGAAGACACCAATTCGCACAACCTCCCGGCATCGGTCACTCGGATTTCCTTCGTCATTCGGATTTCGTCATTCGGACTTAACCCCGGTATCCCTTCATCGCCTCGAGCATCTCCTTCACGGCCTTCGCCAGTCCCACCGTCACCGAACGGCTGACGATGCTGTGTCCGATGTTCAATTCCACCAGATGCGGCACGCGATGCAGCAGCTTCACGTTCTCACAGTTCAATCCGTGACCCGCGTTGACCTTCAGTCCCAACGAATGTGCCAGCTTCGCGCCGTCAATGAGCCGCTTCAAATCCGCCGCGCAACGCTTCTTGTTCCCGAAACTTTCCGCGAACGTGCCAGTATGCAATTCAATGAACTGCGCCCCGAGTCTCGCTGAGGCTTTGATTTGAGCTGCGTCAGGTGCAACGAACAAACTGACTTCGATTCCCGCCTTCTTCATTCGCTGCGTCATTTTGGCCAGTGACGCCTCGGCGGAAACAACATCCAATCCGCCTTCCGTCGTCACTTCCTGACGCCGCTCCGGCACGATGCAAACAATGTCCGGCTTCAACTTCAATGCGATGGCGACGATTTCCGGCGTGTTCGCCATTTCCAGGTTGAGCCGCGTGCGAATGATTTTTCGCAAATTCCAGATGTCCCGGTCCTGGATGTGCCTGCGGTCTTCGCGCAGATGCGCGGTGATGCCATGCGCGCCGGCCGATTCGCAGATCAGCGCGGCCTGCACGGGGTCGGGTTCGCCGTGTGTGCGACCGCGATAACGCGCTTCGCGCAACGTGGCGACGTGATCAATGTTGACACCGAGTTTGAGCATGAGTTTGGATGCAACCTGCCGCGCTTGTGTGCCAGACGCGAACGTCGTTTGCAATGCTGGATTGGCAGGAGCGCGGGCGGCCCGCCCGCGAGTCACAGTCGTGAAATCGAGTTCCAACAAGCGGGTGGGCCGCCCGCGCTCCCAAATCCGCAGTTTCGGATTGCCCGCAGCCTGTGAACACGGCTTCCTATGCGCCGTGTCGAGATTGCGCAACTTCCTGTTTTACTGGCTGCCCGTGCTGGTGTGGATGGCCGTGATCTTCACCGCGTCCGGCGACACTCAATCCTCACAGCGTTCCTCCCGCATCATCGGCCCGCTCCTGCGCTGGTTGTTTCCGGAAATGCCACAAGAGACGGTTGACCTGATTGTCTTCGTCGTCCGCAAATGCGCGCACCTGACCGTCTATGCCGTGCTGGCGCTGCTGGTCTGGCGCGCGTTGCGAAAACCCGCGCGACGCGACACAAGGCCCTGGTCCTGGAAAACATTCGGCCACACGATGATCGTGGTTGTCGCCTACGCCGCCAGCGATGAATTGCATCAGGCATTCGTCCCGCCGCGCCAGGGGAAATTGCACGACGTGTTGATTGACTCCGTCGGAGGCGCAGCGGCGTTGATCGCGCTGTGGGCATTTGGCCGCTGGCGCAAATGGTGGTGATCGTGGCGACGGTTTTGTTGGCGTTGATGCGGCTTCATCCGTAACACTTTCCCCATGCCCGAACGGCTGCCGATTTACGAAATTGAGAATGACATCATCACTTCGCTGCGCGCGACGCGGCGTTTGGTGCTGCAAGCGCCCACGGGATCGGGCAAGTCCACACAAGTGCCGCAGATGCTGCTCAAACACGGATTGCTGGGCAACGGCCAGTGCGTGATTCTGCAACCACGACGACTCGCCGCACGATTGCTGGCGTCGCGAGTCGCAAAGGAACTCGACGTGGAACTGGGTCGCGAGGTTGGTTATCAGGTGCGCTTCGAGAATTGCGTCAGCGATGCCACGCGGATCAAGTTTGAGACGGAAGGCATTTTGTTGCGGCAATTGATCCAGGACGAAACGTTGCGCGGCATTCAAGCGGTCATCTTCGACGAATTCCACGAACGCCACCTTTACGGCGACATCACGCTGGCACGCGCACTGGACATTCAGGAACAGCATCGGCCTGATCTGTTGATCATCGTCATGTCCGCGACGCTGGATGCGGGGCAGTTGGAAACTTACTTATCGGAACGCCGAGCACCGCCTCGGGCTGTTGATGTTGGAGTTCAAGCTTCAGCTTGTCCGGAAAACACGTTAAAGCGTGAACTCCAACGAGCCGGATCGGAGGCTGGCGCTCCAATCTGCTCCGTCCTGCGCTCGGAAGGACGGATGTTTCCTGTGGACATCGAGTATTTACCCCGGCGCGCGGGCGCAAACCCGCCGCCACCGTGGGAAATGGCCGCAGACGCGTTCAGCAGTTTTATCAATTCCGGAGGCGAGGGCGACGTGTTGGTGTTCATGCCGGGCGGATTCGAGATTTCGCAGACGATCACTGCGATCCGCAACGTGCCGGAATCACGCGGTTATCTTGTGTTGCCGTTGCACGGCGAACTTTCACCTCGCGACCAGGATGCCGCTGTGGCGCGTTACGACCAGCCCAAGGTGGTTGTGGCGACGAACGTCGCGGAAACGAGCATCACGATTGACGGCGTGCGGCTGGTGATTGATTCCGGTTTGGCGCGCATCGCCAGATATGATGCCAATCGCGGCATCAAC
>DAOLDN010000178.1:0-7180 GCA_035327385.1 Verrucomicrobiota bacterium
CCTTCACGGATTTGACCTCTTCCTCTTCCAACGCGATGGAGCGTTTGATGAAGATGTAGGAAATGATCCACACCGCAGGAAAGAAGCCGATGCCCAGCAAGAACCACGTGAGAGTGAATCCAAAAACCCTCGTCGCCATCGCTTCCGGCCAGAAATAGTTGGCCAGCGGCAATCCCAGCAACACGACCAGGAACGCCAGCGCGCAGGCGATGGACAGTTTCAGTTGTTTGCGCATCAACGAGCGAAGGAATTCCTCGCTATGCATGTCGTGCTTCTTTTCAGGATTTGGATTTTGCATGCGATGCGCGCGACAATAAACAAGCCTGTCGCCCGTGGCAATGGAGCATATTACGATATTCCCGGAACATTGCCCCAGACTTGAGACTTCCGTTTTCGGCGGAATCGGTTATCGTCCCTGCGCTGACATGATTCTGGTCATAGACAACTACGATTCGTTCACTTACAACCTCGTTCAATACCTGGGCGAGCTGAACGTGGAATTGCAGGTGCATCGCAACGACCAGATCACGCTCGACAAGATCCGCGAACTCAAGCCCGAACGCATTCTTGTCTCGCCCGGTCCGTGTTCACCGCGCGAATCCGGCCTGTCCAACGAAGTCATCCGCACGTTCGGCAGGGAAATGCCCGTGTTCGGCGTCTGCCTTGGCCATCAATGCATCGGCCACACGTTCGGCGCGGACGTGGTTGTGAATTATCGCATGATGCACGGCAAAACCTCGCCCATCAAACACAACGGCAAGGACGTCTTCGAGGGCATGCCCAATCCGTTCCTCGCCACGCGCTACCATTCGCTGGTCATCCAGCGCGATACCATGCCCGACTGCCTGGAAATCACCGCCGAAACCGAGGAAGGCGAAATCATGGGCGTGCGCCACAAGGAACTCCCCATCTGGGGCGTGCAGTTCCATCCCGAAAGCATCCTCACCGAGAGCGGCCGGCAGATCATGAGCAATTTTCTGAAGCTGAAATAGGCGTTGCTACAGCGACGTTGAAACCTGCCGCACGGTCGCAGCGTCAAGCTTTTCGTATGTTGAAACCATTGTCCGCAAGCAAATGGAATTACACGACAGCGGCGCACCTGCTCAATCGCGCCGGCTTCGGAGGACCGCCAGCGCAGATCGAGGAACTGGTCGCACTCGGTCCTGAAAAATCCGTTTCACTGCTGCTGGACTACGAGAAGATCCCGGATCCCACACCCGATCCCGAATGGGCCAGGCCCGATCCCACGCGCATGGCGGCATTGCGCGAGATGCGCTCCGCGCCCATGGAGGAAAAGCAGCAGATGCAGAAGGACGAGCGCCAGTTGCAGCGCCAGCGGATGATGAAATTGCGCGGCTGGTGGTTCGGTCGCATGGCCAGCGGACCACGGCCGTTGCAGGAAAAAATGGTCCTCTTCTGGCACGGCCATTTCGCCACCAGCGTCGAAAAGGTGCGCGACGCCTATTACATGTGGCGTCAGAATGAATTGTTCCGCCGACTCGCCACCGGCAACTGGCAGCAACTGCTGACTGCGGTCGCCAAAGACCCCGCCATGCTCATCTGGCTGGACCAGGCGCAGAGCCGGAAGAATCATCCCAACGAAAATTTCGCCCGCGAAGTCATGGAACTCTTCGCACTCGGAGAAGGCCATTACACGGAGAAGGACATCACCGAAGCCGCGCGCGCGCTGACGGGCTGGTCATTGAATCGTGAGGAGCAGTCGTTTGTGGATCGTCCTCGCATTCATGACACCGGCGAAAAAACGTTTCTCGGCAAGACCGGCAATCTGGACGGCAACGATGTCATCGCTCAAATCGTTGCCCAACCGCAGGCGGCGCGTTTCATCAGCGCCAAGCTTTGGAATTACTTTGCGGGCGAAGCGCCGTCCGACGAGCTGAATTCCCAACTGGCTGCCGTGTTCCGCAAGAGCGGCAACAATTTCAAACCGTTGCTTCGCGTGATGTTCGCCAGCGAGGAGTTTTATTCGCCGTCCGTTGTCCGCAATCAGGTCAAAAGCCCCGTGCAATGGCTCGTGGGTAGCGTGCGCGTGCTGGAGATGCAACTGCCGCCGCCGATCGTCTGCTGGGGAATGACGCGCAATCTGGGGCAGGATTTGTTCGCGCCGCCCAACGTCAAAGGCTGGGACGGTGGCGTGACGTGGATCACGACGAACAATCTGCTGGCCCGCTACAATCAAGCCGCCGCACTGGTGCAGGGCGATTACTCGGGCATGTCCGGCGCGAACTTCGCAAAGAAACCCGGCCAGGGCGATCGCGCTGAAAAGGTTCTCAAAAAAATCCGCCCGCAAGCCGCGGATGTGGGAAAGATTTTCACCGAAAAGGAACGCACGGACAAAACGGCGCTGGTGGCCGCACTGGAAAAGCGGTTGCTCCAGTCGAAGCTCAAGGAAAAGCAGGCGCGCACTTTGCAGGAGTTCCTGGACTCGCAGGGACAGCTCGACGACGGAGACATTCTCACCGCCATCCGGCTGGTGATGTCCACACCGGAATATCAACTGACATGAATACGACTCGTGATACGTGGTGCGTGGTGCGTGACCTGAAGCTGTTTCACGCATCACGCATCACGCACCACGTGCGACAGATCACCCACAACGCCACACCATGAAACCCGATTCCACACTCAAAACGCGACGCGAGTTCCTTCGCACCACGGTCCTTGGCAGCGCCATGTCCTGGACGGTGCCCGCGTTCCTCTCCAACACCTTCGCCGCGCTGCACGCGAACGCGGCGGATTCCTCCACGCAGATCGCCACCGGCAGGGATTCCACAATCCTCGTCGTGCTTCAGATGGCCGGCGGCAACGACGGTTTGAACACGCTCGTCCCCCACTCCAACGATCATTACCGCAGCGCACGACCTAAACTTGCGCTCAAGGCGGAGGACGTTTTGAAGATCAACGACGACGTGGCGCTGCACAAAAGTCTCGCGGGATTCAAGGGCCTTTACGACGCGGGCCAGTTGTCCATCGTGCAGGGTGTGGGTTATCCGAATCCGAACCGTTCGCATTTCCGATCCACGGAAATCTGGCAGACCGCCAGCGATTCAAATCGTTTCGAGAGCACGGGCTGGCTGGGACGTTACTTTGACAACACTTGCTCCGGTTGCGATCCCACTGTCGGCGTCACCATCGGACGATCCATGCCGCAGGCGTTCGCAGCGAAAAAGCCCAAGGGCATCTGTTTTGACGACCCGAAGAATTATCGTTTCAAAAAGGCCGACAAACCCGGCGCGGACGAAATGGACACGACCGAGGAATCCTACCGCAAACTCAACGAGCCGGACGAGGCGATGATGATGTCCGACAATTCGGGAGGCACCATCGCCGCCATCAGCGGCGCGGCCACGCACAGCGGCGCGCCGCTGGACTTCATCGAACGGACGGCCCTCGACGCGCAGGTCAGTTCCGAACAGGTCCGCGCGATCGCCGCAAAGGCGGAGAACAAGGCCGTGTATCCTTCGTCACAACTGGCCAACTCGCTGAAGCTTGTCGCCAAACTCATCGGCGGCGGCATGGCCACCCGCGTTTACTACGTTTCACAGGGCGGTTACGACACGCACACCAACCAGTTGCCCGCGCAGGAACGATTGCTCAGAGACCTCGGCGACTCCGTCAAAGCGTTCATGGACGACATGAAAGCCCAGGGCAACACCGGCCGCGTGCTGGTGATGACGTTCAGTGAATTTGGACGTCGCGTCGCCGAAAATGCGAACGGCGGCACCGACCACGGCGCGGCTGCTCCATTGTTCATCATCGGAGGAAAGGTCAAATCCGGATTGCTCGGTAAATATCCCAGCCTTGCGCCGGGCGATTTATTCCAGGGCGACATCAAATACACCGTGGACTTCCGCTCGGTGTATGCAGGCGTCCTGGAAGAATGGCTCAACACGAAAAGCACGCCCGTGCTTGGAAAGAAGTTTGAGCCGATGCGCGTCGTTTGATTCGTCGTCAGGTTGCCGGACAAACGAAATGTTCACCGATGCTCCGCAGTGAAAGCCGTTCGGATTCGGTTTGCAGCGCCTGTTCCAATCGTTCGGTCGGCTCGTTCATCAGTTCGTTGCTCAATTTGAAGGTCTGATGATGGATGGGCACGATGTATTTTGCCCCGGCATCATTCGCCATGCCCAATGCTTCTTCAGGCGTGCAATGGTTGCGAATCCAAGGGTCGTAGGCGGCGATGGGCATGATCGCCGCCTCGTACGGACCGCGTGAACGCAGGACCGCGAAAGTCTCCGTCAACGCCGTGTCGCCGCCGAAAACGAGAATTAGATTACGGGCATTCACTTTACATCTCGCAATTGAAAACCTTCGCACGAAGGAGGGGCATGTTCTGTGGCCACGATACCGCGAGATAGCGAACGCAGTATTTCTGGCCAAGATTCTGTGGATTGGGCCGTCCCCCATGCCGTCAGACCATGAGCTACAGACACTCCCCAATGACCGGAGATTGATAGTAGATGCATTTGAGAGTGCTTAGCTTGGGTTTCGTGAGCCTGAATCGCTGGTCCTTCCATCAAACATGTCATCGCTGTTCGAACGTCGCCCTCGGACGTGGCAGAAATCGGATAGACGAAAGGCAAAAGTGGCGATTCATTGAGGAAAAATGGTCGGGGCGGCGAGATTTGAACTCGCGACCTCTTGCACCCCAAGCAAGCGCGCTAGCCGGGCTACGCTACGCCCCGAACCATCGCCCGACTTGCGGTCGAGCGGCGCACATACTAGCGGGCGCATGGCGCGTTTCAATCACCAATTCTTGCCAATCTCGTCGTCGTCCGGCTGATTTCCTCGCGTCTCTCCATTTTCAGTTCAGCCGCAACCGAAAGTGTTTCGCCGGGTTCGTGGCTTCCACACCGACCGTGTTCAGGCCGTTGGTTGCCAGAACAGGGAGGGAGGAATTGGTCCATGCGCCCGCCGCTGCGCCCAGCGTCTCCTGCAAAACAAATCCCGTGGACGGCGCAGGCCAGGACAGTTTCACATGGTTGTCCACGACGCGGGCGTGAATCGTCTTCATGGAAGGAACCCCCGGAACCAAAACCGGAATGGAGGTCACAACGGGCTGGCCCGTCATGTAGAGGGTCTTGTATTCGGGGCCGCCGAAACAAAGGTTCGCCGTGCGATGAAATCGGATCTTGCCAATCAGTCGTCCGTCGTCGGGCGCAAAAATGTAAACCCCTTCGCCGCTGCTGGACCAGACACGCCCGTCCACGTCACACCGGATTCCGTCGGGGACACCGTTGGTGATGGTGGCGAACACGGCTCCGCCGGACAGCGTATTGCTTGCGGAAACGGAATAGACCTGGATGCGGCGGCGGCTGTTGTCCGAATCCGCGACGTAAAGCCGGCTTTCATCGGGTGAGAAACAAAGCCCGTTCGGACGGATCAATCCGTTCGTGATGACCGCTGTGCAAGTGGCGTTGCCGTTGGTGGGATCGAAACGATAGACATAGTATCCGCCCTGAAAACCCGGCTGGGGCGGCGCACCAATGCCGCCGTTGTATCCGGGATCGGTGAACCAGATGGTGCCGTCCGATTTCACGGCGACGTCGTTTGGAGAATAGAATTTCAACCCGTTGCAAGTGGACGCCAGCGGTGTAACGATGCCGTTGGTGAGCATCACGATTCGCAGCGCCGCGCCTCCGGCTTGTGCGCCGATCAGTCGTTCCTGCGCGTCGAGAATGGTTCCGTTGAACAATGTGTTCGCTGGCGGCAGGAAATAGTCCGTGAGAGTCGAAGGGGGTACGAGCTTCCGCAGACGGTTGTTTCCCTGATCGCAAAACACCAGATAACCGCCGCCGGAGGGAATCCAGACCGGCCCTTCCAGCCATGCATTGATGGTGGCGTTGGTGACGAGAGGCGCGTTTGTGTTGATGATCTTGTTGAACTCGACCGGGTCAACGATTTGAAAGGTGGCCGCCGGTGACGGTGGCGCAAAGAAGCCGGCAACAAACAGCACTCCGGCAATTAGGCGAATTCTGCGGACTGGTGACATCCTTGAAGCACCTTACGCGTTGCCAATGCTGAATGCCCGAAAAATCCAATGAAATTTACTCTGATTCAGCCCGAAAGCAGCAAACGACACAGGGTCAAACGCCACAGGCCAGAATCGCCACGGGTCAGCCGCGCTTCTTCGCAATCGTGTGTGTTGCGTGACCGTAAAATGCCTCCGCACACTCCATCAACGTCTCGGAGAGCGTCGGATGCGGATGGACGGTGAGGGCGATGTCCTCGGCGGTGGCACCCATTTCCAGCGCCAGCGTGGCCTCGGCAATCAATTCGCCCGCGCCAGCGCCGCAGATGCCGACGCCCAACACGCGTTCACTTTCCGGGTCAATGATCATCTTCGTCACGCCATCCGTCCGGTCGAAGGACAGCGCGCGACCAGAGGCCGACCACGGGAATTTGGCAACTTCGTGTGGGATGCCCTTGGCCTTGGCCTCGGCTTCAGTCAAGCCGCACCAAGCCAGTTCGGGGTCCGTGAACACGACGGCAGGAATGACGACGTTGTCCATCACACTGTTCTCGCCATTGATGGTTTCCACGGCGATGCGCGCCTCTTTGTGTGCCTTGTGCGCGAGCAGGATTCCGCCCGCGATGTCGCCGATCGCGTAAATGTGCGGGTCGCTGGTCTGCTGCTGATGGTTGACTTTGACGAATCCTTTTTCGTCGAGCGTAACCTTGGTATTTTCGAGGCCGAGGTCCACGCTGTTGGCAGCGCGTCCGACCGACACCAGCACGCGGTCGTAAAGCTCCTCCACTTTCGAGCCGACTAATTCGATCACCACTTTGATCTGCTTTCCGACGGTGGCCATCTTGAGCACTTTGGCCTTGGTGCGGATTTCCTTGAAAGCTTTTTTGGCCGCAGCCACGACGGGTCGGGCGAGATCGGGATCAGCGCCGGCGAGAATGTTGTCGAGCGCCTCAACCACCGTAACCTTGCTCCCCAACGCGGCATACACCGTGCCCATTTCCATGCCGATGTAACCGCCGCCGATGACCAGCAGGCTTTCGGGAATGTCCTCCACTTCCAACGCTTCCGTGGAAGTCATGACGCGCGGGTTGCCCAAGTCAAACGCCTTGGGCATCGCGGGCACGGAGCCGACTGCAAGGATCGCCGTTTCGTAATTGATAAATTGCTGTCCCTGTTCGCTCTCGACCCGCA
>DAOLDN010000179.1:0-7160 GCA_035327385.1 Verrucomicrobiota bacterium
CGCGGGCCAGCTTTACGAGGCGTTCAAAGAGTTCGATGCCCGACGGCCTGACGAGAAAAACGACGTATTGATCGAGAGGTTTAGCCTCCCTCAAGTAGGAATCGAACTCGGTTCGCGCCGTCTTCTTGCTGAAGTCCTTGGCTTGGTCAGGGTGGTCAAAGCGCTCCACTTTTGCACCGCTGCCACTGATGGTGGCGAGAATCGGCTCTTTGGTCGTGGAACTCTTGTCAGGTATCAGCCAGAGCTTTCCCTCGCGCTCACGGAGTTTCAGGAGCTTTGACTGAACGCTGGCAACGCGTTGGTCAAGGCGCGACATTTCATCGCGAATTTTTGCCTCCTCACGGGCGAGGGATTCGGCTTCTTGAATGACTTGTTGGATTTGCGCTTTGAGATCGGTGAGGCCGAGAGTCCGGTCGCGGGCTTCGATGGCGGACTGACTCGCGGCCAGTTGCTCGGCAACGCTCGCGTGCTTCGTTTTCTCATCGGCCAGTTGCGAACGAAGCCGCGTGATGTCCACCTCAAGTTTTTCCGCAGCCGGCGCAGTTTCCGCCGCCGCCAGCAATGCCTGCAAATTCCGGTTCTGCACATCCACCTCCGATTGCTGGCGCAATGTTTCCGACAACTTGCGCTCAAGTTCCGAGTCGGCATCGTGGGTCGTCCGGCTCGTCGGGCGTTCCAATTCTGTCGCGAGTATCAGAGTGACCAGAATCAGGATACCGCTGACGGAAGTGATGATGTCCTGAAACGCGAAGAAGCTGATCTTCGTCGAGTTCAGGCTTCTGAGGCGACTGCTCATGGCTTGGCTTCAGGAGCGGTCGGCGCGGGTGCGGCAGGTGTGCGGTCAATCAGGCGCAGTTTTGAAACCACATGCGAGTGGCAGTAGTCGTTGCACTCGTCAAGAAAGGACATTTCGCGTTTTTGCGTGAACGTGATCCAGAGTTGTAGGATCAGGGCAAAGACGAGGGCGATAAGCGTCGTCTCGAACGCGGTTGCGAGGCCCGAAGTGACGCCTTGAAGCGATGAGCGTATCATTGAGATGTCGCCAGAAGCTTGAAGGGTCTGCGTGAACTTACCGATGGCCATGCTCAAACCTTGCACCGTGCCGATGAAACCCAACACTGGAATCGCCCACACCAAACCGTTCAAGAGCGTAAAACTGGATGCGACCTGATCTTCATCGTTTTCCGCCTGGGCGCGCAGAATGGCGGAAACGTCGTTCACCTGGCCGATGTTTTTCAAATTCGACAGCGCCCGGTCAATGCGATTTAGCAAGACGAAGTGACGTGGATGGTCCACCAACGAATGGATGCGGGCGAGCACCGTAGCGGCTGTCGCTTCTGTAAGAACAAACTCCGGCTCGGCTGGAACGGCGGACAATGACAGTGCGCGCTGCTGAAATTTCAATTTCCTAGCCTTCAAGAACAGCACCGCCGCACCGCCAAAGAAAAACAGCGTGGCTGGAATCATCGTGTATTGGTTGCTTGGGCGCAGAATCATCGCGGCAACCGTGTTGGCAAAGGGCAGTCGCTGCAAAATGAACACCGTGAGCGCATAGGCAATGCCTGTGAGCAGGACGGCAATGATGAACGCGAAGACATGATTGACGCCAGTATGACGGCCACCTTTGAAACCAAAACGGTTCTCAACGTCGCTTTGCGACCACGCGAGGAGTTCGGGATTAGTGGCTTTGTTGCCGTCCGCCGTTGGGTTGGTTGGAAATTGAGCCATAATTTTTGAAGTCAAATGATGAAAAGGACGATTACACCGATAATCCAAAGAACTGTTCCGAGCATTCCAACTGACCGCCCGGAACTTGTCGTGGAGCGTCCGCTGTTGTCCATTATGCCTGCATCCATCTCGCGGAGATCGCTATCACCCATCACCCAAGCGGCGATGCAAAGCGGTCCGCACACGAACAAGCCAATGATGCCCAGCGCCAGAATCGTTCCTGCGCGGTGCGGCTTCCGAATCATCGGCTGGCTTTGCCTGAAAGAGTCATTGCTCTGACGATCTGCGATACTGGCTTGCAGAAGGTCATTCTTTCTTCGTTCTTCGGCCAAGGCTTCCGCACGGCGTTGATCCTCCCGCTCTTTGGCCTGCCGCTCGGCCTCCTCGCGTGTCCGACGTTCCTGCTCCTCTCGGGCCTGCCGTTCTGCGTGCACGATGGCCTCCCGTTCGGCAAGGTAGTCGCGCAGCGTCACCCACTGGCCGTCGTGGGAAATCTCGTGAAGCAACCCAATTTGATTCGCGGCGAGTTTCGCTTCGATAACTGCCGCTGTGAATGGGCCTTCCTGCCTGCCGCGCCAGCGAATCGAAAACGTCACGTTGCTGTCATCCGCAAAGCTCACGTGTCGGTTGGGAGTGTTGTTGCTCATGGTTTCGTCGTGGCTCGAAACAAAGGCGGCAGCGAGTTTGCAAAAGTTGGTGCATCCGCGCTTACTCCCGCCTTGGTCAAATACTCCGTGCGCGAAGCAGGCAGCGCAAACAGCGGTGACAACGGCATCGCCGAACCAGATATGAGAGTTGGCTGTTTCCGAATGGTGTCGTATCCCCACACTTCGGCTGGTGGCGGGGTTTCGGGGATGACTGGCTTGCCGTCTAAACCAACGAAGCCGACGTAACGGAGGCCATCTTTTGCCGCGGACTGCGCGAGTGCCAAGTTACCAGTGGCCTGCTTCGCGTAGGACAGCGATTTCTCGGCGGTGAAAAATTGATCAAGCTTTTCACTCCAGCTTTTTGCCTTTGACGGAACAAACCAGTCGCCGCTGGAAATCTGCCCGCCAACGATGGCGCGAATCTGCGCGGCGTGGGCGCGGGCAGACGGGCAGAAGGAAAGCCCCCACGCGTCAGGCTGAAATTCCATAAGCTCAACCAGGCTGCACAACAAGTAGGCGCGGAACACGGGCGATCCGTCGCGTGAATTCTTGATGGCATCAAGAACATCAAGCATTGGCGCGGCGTAAGTGCTGCCGCCCGTCCAAATTTTGCCGAGGCCAACCCCGCCAAAAGCGGATGCTTCCCTCAAGTCGGAAACTTGTTCCAAGCGATAAATGGGCTGCGTCGGGTTGAGCTTCCACTGGCCGTCAAAATACCCATACTCGCGGTCTTCAAACGTAGCACTGGTCGCGGTCGCCGACGGTGTCCAAGCCTTGATTTGCTTCCAACCCTGGGAATTATCAAGCGAGCCTCCGGTGAACCATTCCACATTTTTCGTATTCTCACGGTCCAACCAAAGCCGGTAGTGTTGATGGCTGGCGTTGACGGCCGGATCTGCGTTGAGCCTTTGAAGAAACGCACGTTCAGCGGGCATGGCGATTTCAGGAACAAGACTCGCTGGCTTCCCTTTCTTAATGAACGCCCAAGTCGCGGCATTGGTCGCGCCAAGCAACGAACGCAACGCCGCCTCATCACTCGTGCCGATGGATTGAATGGAGATTGCGGCGGACGCCGCTGGCGCACTCGAAAACTCGGAAGATGCCATGAGGTCAATCGCCGATGAAAAATCGCTGAATGTGCGGGCCTTGGTTAGAGCGGCCATGCCTTCGTCCAGTTTTTTCAGTTCACGGTCATAGGTCGTGAACTTGGCACGGGCGGCGGCGGCGCGCTGGATCAAATCGCTGCGAAGGTTCACATGATTCGTAAAGCCCGTTTCGCAATCATTGATCTTCTGCATGATGCCGGAGAGCGTGGTGATTTGAGCCGTTGCGGTTTCAACCGGTGTGCGATAATCGAGTTGCGTGCATTGCTTCTCCGCGTTGCTTATCCATTGCTCGAAAAGTCCGTTCACCACCGACCCGCCTTCCGACAAGAATTGCTGCCATTGTTTTTCAAACGCGGCAACGCGCGGCTCACTCTCGGTTTTCAAATCGGGAGCGAGCGCGTTGAGGGCTGTGCGCGTCAACGTCAACTGGTCGGCGATTGCGTTCACCCGCGCGGAGTCAGGGTCGCCGCCAAGTTGCGTCGGCAGTTTCGCAATCGCCGCCTCGAAGTTGGCAAGCAATCCGCGCTCTTTGGTGACAAACGATTCGGCGTTGGCAACGGCAGTATTGACGCTGCCCACACTCAAGAGCCGCTTCTCACTGGTTCGGATTCGTTCCAGCAAATGCTCGGCGGCGCGGGCCTGTCGTTGCGAAACGGCGACTTGCAACTGCTCGGCGAACTCGCGGGCCTTCATCTGCCCTAAAACAAACCACACGATTATCCCGCCAACAAGCAGCGCGGCTGCGCTGCTGACAAGAATCGTGCGGCGATGAATCGCGGTGCGCCTTGCGATTTCAGCTTCGAGCAACGCGGAGCGTTTGCGGAAGGCGTTGGTGGCATCATCCGGGATGGGGCGAGTGAAATCAGTGAGCGAACGCCAGACCTTATGCAACGCCTCGTAGTCATCGCGCAATTCGGGAAGTTTGACATACCGGGCGGAAGTGTCTTTTTCCTCGCTCTGCTGCACACGGTAATGCAGCTCGGCAAGCAACGTGCCGAACTCACGATTCTTTCGGTCTTTCTCTTGCTCTCCACGCGCCCAACTCTCATGCGCTTCTAGCCGTTTGATGTCAGACGCGGCAAGTTCAAGCTTCAACTCCGTTTGCAGGCGGCGGATGAAATCAAGTTTGCCCAAGGCGTCCATCCACTGCGACGCGGCTTTCAGCTTGTCGGCTTGATCCAACAGAACACCGCAACGGATAATTGCCGCTTTGCACCAAGCCTCACCCTCTGGCGGGGTCTTGAATCCAAACGCTTCAATGGTTTCGATGGCCGCGACGATGAGAGCAGGCTCACTGCCGCTCAACATTCCGCCGAGATGTTCCAACCGGGCCGCGAGCACCTTCGCATCGAGCCGTGCAAGTTCGGTTGCGGCGTTGCCGTCGGTCGGATTGAGCCGTGCAATGCTTTGCAGGGCCTTTAATGCTTCTTCGTCGTTGCGATTCAAGACCGCCTTGCGATAAGCGGCGTAGAGCGGATGATCGGTGGTGATGCCTTGCGCGTAACAGTCGTTCAACGCGTGAACGGAACGCGCGTCAATCCGTTCGGCGACTGGCAATGCGTTTTGCTGGCAAAATCCGCGCCAGTCATCCGCGTTGCGGAATTCCAAAACAGTGATGAGGTCAAGCAGGTTGGGTGCGGTTTCCGCAAGCTGCACGGCCTGATGCCTGTCACCCGCCTTAAGCATTGCCTCGCACTGCTGCAAGCGCAGATTCGCGGCGTGACACGCGGCGGCATAATCGCCAGCGAGTTTCGGCGCGATGTCCGGGTTGCCGCCCTGCTGGAGCAGTTCGGACATCTTGCGAATCAGACGTTCAGTTTCGAGGAGGGTCATTTCTTCTGCGGCTGGTTTGTTAAGATGTTTGTCTGCGCCGGCTTCGGGGGTGGCGTTGCTTCGTTTGCCGTGCTGAGTGGGCTGCGAGGCTCTCTTTTCTCCGGCTCGGCTGACTGTTGGTTGGCAGTGGGGGCTGGCGTTGCTGTCTGTGGACGGTCTTCCTTCTGCAAGTCTGGAGTGGCATTCGAGGGCGCAGCACTTTGACCTGCTGCCAAAGGTGCTGTCGATTCAAGATTGTTTGTTGTTGCGCTCTTGGCAGGAGAGGATGTTTGGCTTTTGCGATGATTCTGCCACCAAAACACTCCAGCCAAAACCGCCAGCAAAATGATAACCCCGCCGATAGTAAGAATTTTCCTACGGCGCAATCCTCTGTGGAACTGTTCTTGCGCTTTCTCCGCTTCGATACGGCGACGTTGCCGGTCAATGTCGTCCGCTGATCTCACATACGAAGGCGAAGTTGATCGCGCCACGCTCTGAACGTCGCTGACTGGACGCGATTGCGACAAGCGGAGCTTTTGCTCCACGGATAGCGTCACGACTTCGCTCGTGACCTCTCCCTGCGAATTGCTGGCGCGCACAACGTATCGAGACATTCCGAGTGGCGGATTTTGAACTGCCAATTCTGCCGCCGTCCCACTCGCAATCACCTGGCCGTTGCCCGCGCGATCCACAGTGAACCATTGATAGGCGGGTGTGGGAACGCCTTCCGCTTTGGCAAAAAGCTTGGCCGTTTCACCTTCGGTGCTGCGGACGTTTTGAGGTTGAACCACAAAACGCGGTGGTTGACGACCCGAACGGGCAAACATCGTTTCTTCACTCGTGACACGCGCGGCACGCACGTCGGCAAGCTGGCGGCAATCCGGCCCGGCGAAACGGTTGGATGCCGGATTATCCGAGTGAAGACAACGCCAGCGGAAGTCGCTTGGGTTGTCCTGTTCCTGCATGGAAGTTGTGAACGTGTATTGCCAGCCGGTTGCGCGAAAATCACGTCGAGGGTCGCGAAGCTCCAGCAATTCCAAACTCTCGCCAAGCAGACCGAGAATTTGCTCCTCGCCAAGATTGTCCACGCGAAAGGCGATCCCTGCGCGGGATTCGAGCAATCCGTAGCCATTGACAGCGTCGCCGGAAAGTTGCTGCCAAGTCTTTGCAGGAACGGAGACATTTGTCGCAAGCGAGGTGAGCGACGACCAATCTTCATTCTCAAGCAACTGCGGCTCTTGTGCCCAGGATTTCATCCAACCTGTCCAGTCACGCAAAATGATTGGCGGCGAAGGGAGTTGCCGAATTTCTTCGGGCGCAAAGACAAGATGGTGTGCGAGAAAATTGGTGCGTCCGGTGAAGTCCAGCCCGGCATCCTGAATTTGACTCAAGACATGATAGCGCGTGCCCCGAATGTCAATGACGCGGCAGCAATGAATCGGGCGCTCCTGCCCACCGCTCAATGAAAGATGCTGGTAGTAACTCCATTTTTCGAGCTGGAGCATGAGCGCTTCACGCATCGCCGCGCTCCGCGCCACGGTGCAATGGCCTGACCGCCCAGCAACTACTCCGCGCGGCGCGCTCGTGTAGATGAGTTGCTGTGGCATATCAAAGTCGTGCGGATTTTAGGTTGAGGGTTGCGAGGTTGCCGCGTCGCGCGTTGCGATTAAAGGCGGACAAATTTGTGACAGAATCCAGAGCAACGGCACTTCCACATGGACGGGCTGAAGTTTGGTCGGATCGGGAACGTATTCTCCCGGGCCAATCTTCAAGGGAGTGTGGCCGAATGAACTGGATGCAAAAAACATGACGGTGGTGCTCAAGGCTTCTGCATTGGCAACCACGGACGGGCAAAGCCGGTGCATCA